>CAZCOI010000210.1:0-6450 GCA_964500335.1 uncultured Nitratifractor sp. | reverse complement strand
GGTATGCCGTTTCCGCACCCTATGAGTTTAAGTGATGACGAAGTTTACGCAATCGTTGCGTATTTGTTATCGGTAAATGAAATTGAAATTGATGGCCAAGAGCTTGATGATGAGTATGAGCTAACTAAAGAGAAATTAATGAAAGTGGTAATGCCAAATGTGGATGGTTTTTACCCAGATGTTAATGGCAAAGATGGGCCGCAAAATATGAAAAAGTTTTTAAGCGACCCTAAAAATTATGGAACACCAACAACTAGATGTATGAAAAATTGTCCAACAGGTAAAGTAGTGCATATAAAAAATAGTCTTGATGATGGAATTACTCCAAAACCAACACAAGTTAGAGATTTGCCTCCTAAAGCAAAAGCAAGCGATGGTGGAGGTGATTCTAAATTTGCAAAGTTATATGAAGATAAATGTAATGCATGTCATGGAAACAAGGCAATTGCACCAGTACCTGGCGATAAAGAGGCTTGGGCACCAAGAATTAAGCAAGGAAAAGAGACTCTTTATAAGCACGCAATTAGTGGTTTCCAAGGAATGCCTCCAAAAGGTGGACATGCAGATATGAGCGATGCTGATATAAAAGGCATAGTTGATTATATGGTAGGTAAATCAAAATAGGAGGATTAGCTATGAAAAAGATGATAGTAGGTGCTTTGCTTGTGGGATTTATGAGTGGAATAAGTTTTGCAGGTGAAGATTTGATAAAAGAGGGTGAGAAGATTTTTAATACTAAAAAATTAGGTAATTGTCTTGCTTGCCACGATGTAAACGGTAAAAAAATAGATGGACCGGGGAGTTTTGGACCAAAACTTCAATATTTATCGCAGTGGCCAGAGCAGGCACTATACGATAAAATTTACGACCCGTATAAAACAAACCCAATTTCGGCAATGCCTCCTTTTGGCAAGAACGGAATTTTAAGTGATAAGCAAATTAAAGCGGTAGTTGCTTATTTAAAAACAATAAAATAGATTAAGGAGAAAACGATGCAAAGAAGAAAATTTTTAGGTTTAGGTTTTGGTGTTGCGGCTTTATCTTTAGCGCCAATTAGTGCGGTGGCTAAAAATTATAGAAAAGAGCTTCCTAATGCTTGGAAGATTAAAAATAAAGAGGCTGAAAACGATTTAACAGGAACCAATGAAGCGATTAAAGCGGTTTTTGGTAACGATAAAACCGAAGATGGGCAAATTAAGCTAAAAGCGCCTGATATCGCAGAAAACGGTGCTGTTGTGCCAGTTAGCTTTAAGTTAGAAAAAGCTAGTAAAGTTGCACTTTTCCAGAGTGCAAACCCAGAAGCATTAGTAGCTGTATGGGATATTCCAGAAGCTGGTATTCCAGATTATGGTGTAAGAATTAAAATGGCAAAAACAGGAACTATTACAGTAGTAGCAGAAGTTGATGGAAAGCTTTATAGAGCGAGCAAAGTTGTAAAAGTAACAGCCGGCGGATGCGGCGGTTGATTTGGTTATTGTAAAGATTACAGAGTTTAAAGTAAAAATATTTATAAATTAAGGAGATAAAAATGAGAATTAAAGCAAAAGCTAAAGATGGTGTAGTTTCAGTAAAAGCTGGTTTAAAACATGAGATGTTAAGTTATGATCAAGCTAAGAAAAAAGGTAAAGAGGCTAACTTTATTGTTTATATTGAGGCAAAAGTAGATGGAAAGCCAGTATATGAGGCAAGCACAAGTCAATTTTTATCTAAAAACCCATTTATAAAGTTCAAATTTAAAGGTGAAGCGGGAAAAGAACTTGAGCTTAGCTGGATAGATTTAAAAGGAAATACGAAAAGCAAAAAGGCTAAAATTAAGTAATTAGCCTTTTTCCTTGAAAATAAGGAAAGGATTGAAAATGAAAATAAAAACGGTTGCAAGCTTGCTTGTTTTGGGAACTTTGCTTTTAAATGCAAGTGATTTTGATGCGCAAGCTAAAAAAGATAGGAAAGCTTTGCAAGAGTATTTTGAAAAAAAGTTCGCAGATAGAAAAAATGCAAATATCTATTTTCCCTATTCTACGAAAAAAGAGCTTGATGAAAATTTTAAATGGGGAATAAAAGGCGATGATTTTAGACTCGGCTCATACGCATTTAATAAAAGCGGAAAAGCTCAATATGATGAAATTAACGAAATGCCTCCTTATGAGGATAATATAGATGAGGGAAAAGAGTTATATGAAAATACAAAATTTAAAAACGGCAAAAGTTTTAAAAGCTGTTTTCCAAATCCCGCAATTGCCGGAGATTACCCAAAATATGTAAAAGGTTACGGGGTTCAAACCTTAACGGTTGCTATTAATGAGTGTTTAAAAGCAAACGGAGAAAAACCTTGGAATATGAAAAAAGGGAAAATGGCGAATTTACAAGCCTATTTTGCGGCGGTTTCTAAAGAAAAGGGTAAAAAAGTTAATATTGTAATTGATTCGAAAGAGGCGCAAGAGGCGTATGAGAGAGGTAAAAAAGAGTATTACTCTCAAAGAGGATATTTAAAATTATCGTGTGCAAGTTGTCATGTTCAAGGTGCCGGACAAAGAGTTAGAAACGAATATATGTCGCCGCTGCTTGGGCAAGTTACGCATTTTCCGGTTTATAGACTTAAGTGGGAAGATTTAGGAACGCTTGAGAGACGCCTTGAGGGTTGTAATAAAGACCAGGGTGAAAATCCTCATAAGCCGGGTAGTAAATGGATGAACGAGTTGGCTTATTTTATGGCTTATATGTCAAACGGTATGCCGGTGGACGGGCCGGATATTAGAAAGTAAGGAGGCAAAAATGAAAAAAGCGACTTTTATTTTGAGTATCGGAAGTTTGGTTTTACTTAACGCCTCTTTATTGGAAGATGCAAGCAAACTTGATGTTAAAAAGGTTTGCGATGTTAAAGCCAACGGACTTGAGAAGGTAATTGCGGTTGCTAAAAAATATAACCCCGAAGCTGTTAAGCTTGGAGTTGAGTTTAAAAGGCTCGGTATTAAAAATAGCGAATATATCAAATATACGAGTGAGGCTATAAAAAATAAGAAAAAAGAGACCGTAATTAAATATAAGAAAAAAGGTAAAGAGCAGACTAAAAAATTTGCTACCGATTTTGCGGCTTGGAGAGCTTGTACATTTGCCGTTCGCGCACTCGCTCAGGTTAAAGAAGCCGAAAAAACTTGGCGTATGGCGGTTCCGGGAGATGGATTTAAATATTAAAAGAAGGATAATAAAATGACTCAAATGGGTAGAAGAGAGTTTATCTATTTAATGGCATCGCTTAGTGCGACGCCTATTTTTGCAAATTCTCATACAAGACTTAGTCCTACGGGTAAACTTGAAGATTACTATAAATTAAAGCCGTTTGGTGATGTTAGAATTTTGCATATGACCGATTCGCACGCTCAGTTGATGCCAGTTTTTTTTAGAGAGCCAAGCGTAAATATAGGGCTTTTTGGCAATAAAAATGTGCCGCCTCATATTGTAGGACAACACTTTTTAGATTATTACGGCATTGCGAAAAACGATAGATTAACTTATGCGTTTAGTTGCGTAAATTTCGAAAAAAATGCAAAAGTTATGGGAAGAATGGGAGGTTTTGCCCATATAAAAACGATGGTTGATTCTTTAAGAGGGGAATTTGGGAAAAATAAAACGCTATTTTTAGACGGCGGTGATACTTGGCAAGGTAGCTGGACGGCGCTTCAAACTCGCGGTAAAGATATGGTGGGGGCTTTAAATTTGCTTGGCGTTGATGTTTGCACCGGGCATTGGGAGTTTACTTACACCGAACAAGAGATTTTAGATAACTTAAAAGAGTTAAATGCCGAATTTGTTGCCCAAAATGTTAAGGTTAAAGAAGACTCTATTATGGAAGAGAAATTCAAACCTTACGATGAAGATGAAGGATGGGCGTTTAAACCTTATACTATTAAAAAACTTGGGAAACATAGAGTTGCGGTTATTGGGCAAGCGTTCCCTTATACGACTATCGCAAATCCTAAACGCTTTATTCCGGATTTAACATTTGGAATTAATGTTGAAGAGATGCAAACTCTTGTAGATGCGGTTAGAAAAAAAGAAAAACCCGATGCCGTAATTGTAATTTCGCACAACGGCTTTGATGTCGATAAAAAGATGGCGCAAGTTGTTAGCGGAATCGATTTTATTATGGGCGGACATACGCATGACGGCGTTCCTGAAGCGGTGCCGGTCAAAAATAAAGGTGGAACCACTTATGTGTGTAACGCTGGAAGCAACGGTAAATTTATAAATGTTTTGGATATCGAGATTAAAAACGGTAAGGTAAGCGATTTTAAATTTACTCTTTTACCGGTATTTAGCGATTTGGTAAAAGAAGATAAACAGATGAAAGCTTATATTGATAAGGTTAGAAAACCATATTTAAACGATTTAAATAGAGTTATCGCAACAACCGATGTTACGCTATTTAGAAGAGGAAACTTCAACGGTAGCTGGGATCAAATTATTTGTGATGCCTTAAGAGAGGTTAAAGGTGCCGATATTTCTCTATCACCGGGCTTTAGATGGGGAACGAGCGTAATTGCGGGGCAAAAGATAACTTTTGAAGATTTAGCAACGCAAACGGCTATGACATATCCTGAAACTTATGTAAGAGAGATTGACGGAGCAAGCATTAAAAATATTTTAGAGGATGTAGCCGATAACCTATTTAATGCCGATCCTTTCTATCAGCAAGGCGGTGATATGGTAAGAACCGGAGGGCTTTCTTATACGATTGACCCTACTCAAAAGATGGGTAAAAGAATAAGCAATATTAAAACGCTTGATGGTAAACCTTTAGATGCGAAGAAAAAGTATAAAGTTGCGGGATGGTCCACCGTAAATTCAAAAGCGCCGGGAGAGCCTGTGTGGGAGAGTGTTGAGAAGTATTTAAAAAATGTTAAACATATTAAAAAGCTAAAAGTCGATACCCCGGAGATTGTAGGACTTAAAAACAATAAAGGTATCGTGCAGTGTTAAGCCTTTTGGGCTTAACGATTTAATATTTTAAAAGGTTTGATTTTAACTTTTTAAAGTGTTAAATAGGGGCGATTTATGGTAATTGGTAAAGTGTTAAGTTTATATGTTGCACCGCCAAAAACAAGCGGCGTTAGAGAGCAAAAAGAAAAAATCGTTATTAAAAATGGCGGGGTAGTTGGTGATAAGTTTGCTAAAAAATTAGAACAATCGGTTATGATTGTGGGGCAAAAACCGTATATTTTGGCAAAAGAGAATTTAAATATTAATTTACCAAGTGCCGCATTGGGAGAAAATATTTTGCTTAGTTTTAATCCGCACGAGTTAAAAGAGGGCTCTATTTTAGAAATCGGCGGCGTTATTTTGCAAATTACGCAAGCTTGCACGCTTTGTAAACATTTAACGAAATATCACAATAAATTGCCAAAGCTTATTTTAAAATCGCGAGGAATCTATTGTAAAGTTTTGCAAGATGGTATAATTAAAGCGGGCGATAGCGTAAAAATTTTAGAGAGATTAAGTGCTTAAAGGATAGATATGAAAAAGTTTTTAATTTTTTTATTAATTCCTCTTTTTGTTTTTGCAAAATATAACTTTAAAGAGCCTAAACCGACATTCGATAACCCAAGAAAAATAATTATGAAGCTAAATAAAAAAGATAAAAGTTATGCAAACCATCTTTTAGGCACTATTTATAATATTTTAAAAGAGTATCCTGATGGTGCGCTAAAAGTTGTGGTTATTGCTTACGGACCCGGTATGCGCGTACTTAAAAAAGATTTCGATAAAAAGAGTTTAAGTCGCATAAAATCTTTAATGGAGTATGATGTCGAGTTTATAGGATGCATTAATACTATGCAAACAATGAATTGGAAAAAAAAAGATTTTATAGAAGATATTAGCTTCGTGCAAGCCGGAATTGTAGAGGTAATTGAGCGTCAAGCCCACGGTTTTGTAGATGCTACACCTTACTAGTGTATAGCAACGGAGTAATTGGCTAATTTTTCTAAAAACTCTCTGTTATTAGCTGGAGAGGGGTGTTATTTCGCACTTTTTTGGAGCTTGGGAGAAAGAAGAATAGATTTATGCCAAATAAGTGATAGTTGTTCTATTGCCTCTTTTAATTGGCTATTGCTAAAGCCACCAAAGCCTAGACGCAGGGCTTCAGACTCTGTACCACTTTGCTCTTTTGTAAAGTATAGTTTAATACTATTTTTTTCTGCTAAGGTTTTAAATTTTTTAAAATCAAAAGGTTTTGTTGGCATTATTAATATAGCTAACCCACCACCACTTGCTACTACTTTGTAGCTATCTTTTAGGTGTTCTTGTAGTAAGGATAGGGTTAGATTGTGTTTTATTTTGTTTATCTTTCTTACTTTTCTAAGATGCCTGCTAAAGTGCCCCTCTTGCATAAAAAGTGCTAATGTTTTTTGGGTTACTTCGCACACAGCGCTAAAGTTTGCTTCGTAACTTTTG
>CAZCOI010000209.1:0-2885 GCA_964500335.1 uncultured Nitratifractor sp. | reverse complement strand
AGCATTTATTCCTTTTGGTTCGCCTTTATTCGGAGTTTTAAAAATAGGGCTAAAGGTTACTGCATTAGCACCTAGTTTTTGTGCAAGCTCTATTTGGCTAAAGCTATGGGTGCTAATTACAACAAAAAGTCCAAGCTCTTTTGCTTTTGAAATATCATTAAATTGATTGCTTGTTAAGTGCACTCCAAAAGCTCCTAGATTATGAGCTAGCATATAATCTTGATGCAACATCTTTTTATAAGAGAACTCTTTTGAAGCTTGCATAAACTCTTTTGCTAGGCTCTTATAGTCGTTTGTAGTTTTATCTCTAAGCAAAAGGTAGTCTGCTTTAGTGTTTAGGTGTTGTAGATATTTTAAAGAGTAGCATTTTGGGTCTGTTATTGCGTATTTTATCAATCTTTTTTTAACTCTTTAAGTAATTTATTTTGCTCTTTTAAAAGTTCATGATTCATAAAAAGCCTATAAATAAGCTCTATTAATAAAACAAAGAATAAACCTACAATTGCATGGATAAAAGCACTTACTACTTTTACAAAAAAGTTTGAATTAATAGAAAAAAAACCATATATAAAGCCATATAGCGTAGTAGCCCAAGCAGACCCTAAAAGGATATTTATAATTATATTAATATACTTGGGCTTAAGATGCATTTTAAACTGCCGCGTTTATTGCCATCTCTTCTGCTGGTGAGTCATGATGCTCTTCGTGCTCATCCATTAATACTGCACCTGCAAGATATACATAAGTTAAAATCATAAAGATAAATGTCTGTAATACTGCCATAAAGCTAAGCATTGCAAATGGAACTAAAGGAATAATCCAAGGAGTTAGCATTAATAGTACCCATAAGAATAGGTCATCCCCTTTAATATTACCAAACAAACGGAAAGATAAAGAGATAATTCTTGAAATATGAGAAACTATCTCAATTGGGAACATCAAAGGTGCAAGAGCTGGTACTGGTCCCATAAAGTGTTTAAAATAATGTACTACACCATTTTTCTTAATACCTTCATAGTTATAATAAACAAAAACTGCAATTGCTAGTGGCAAAGTAACATTAATATTTGATGTTGGTGATTCAAATCCAGGAATAATACCAATTAAGTTAGAGAAGAAAACAAATAAACCAATTGTTGCAACTAAAGGTAAATATTTTCTAGCATACTCTTCACCAACTACATCTTTACCCATAGAGAGTACACCACTTAAATAGATCTCCATTACATTTTGCATACCTCTAGGAACTACAGTTAATCTTCTTGTAGCTAAAATAGTTACTAATAATATAATTAATGTAACTAAAACCAAATGTCCTATTACTAAAGAGTCTCCATGACCAAACAGTGAACCTATAAATGTAAATATGGTCTCTTCCATAACCTCTCCTATATAAAAATTGTTGCGATTATACCAAAATGTAGCTAAGGAAGCTATAAATTTATAGCTTTTAGTAATAGTAATATTAACTATTTTTATTTTTTTAAAAAAGTGTTACAAAATCACTCTTTAGCGTTTATTAAACAAATCTCTTATTCCACCAAAAGTAGCACCAATTTTAAACTTTAAACCAAATGAAGTGTGATAATTGTCTTCTTTTCTCCATTCAACTGAAGGTGTTAATTCATAAAAGAGCCAATCTTTACCTCTATATTTATTATGGTATTTATAGTATAGATAAAAATCATTCTTTTTAAAGTGCTGAAAATGTCTTAGCTTTGCATCTGCGACAAAACCTACCCTATAAAACATATCCTTATTTGGTACTCTTTGCCAAATAAATTCAGAAGTTAAAGTTTGTTCATCACTTTGATTTGTATATTCTATATTTCCTAGCCAACCAATTAGCATATCATCTTTATAGTTATAAAGATATTGTGTTGAGATATTATCTTTAATCTCTCCAGCTAGATAATATCTTAGTGTATTTTTAATATTAAAAGCAATTTTATCAGTACTTTTAATATTATAGCCTGTTATTACACCAATATATGGTTCTAATAAAAACTTACTATTAAATCTAACCCCACCAGTAAAATATAGAGAAGATTTTTTCCCTTTCCATTGGCTAAATTGTAAAGCTAGATTATATGAATCATCTATTTTACTCTCATCGCTTTTTGATAAAAAAGATTCATTACTATTTATCAAACTCTTATATTTATTAACCTTTTCAAGAGTAACTTTAACTTTATCTTGAAATCTTGGTAAATTAAGAGAGAGAGCAAAATCAAAATCGTTTGAAAATCTGCCTTCACTATTAAAGCCAAATTCATATGCAACTTTTACTTTTGTGTTGCTTAATTTTTTATTATCATTACTGTCTGATAGATATCTATCTAGCTCATCACTCTTATCCATTACCCATTCTGAGGCAATAAGATGATACTCTTCTAACTTTTCACTTAAACTCTTACAATTAACAGCTACTAATGGAAGCAATATAAATATAAACTTTTTCATTTGATAATTATACTATAATATTCTTTCTTGTCCAATACGATAGAGTGCAAAATCATATTTTATTGGGTCATTTTTATCAAACTCTTTTAAAATATCAGTTAATAAAATGGCCGCTTTTAAATCGTTTGCTTTTCTCTTTAATAAACCTAACTTTCTTGAAACTGCTAATGTATGTGTATCAAGCGGCATGATTAAATCTTTACTCTTAATCTTTTTCCAAAGTCCCATATCAAGATAATCTTCTCTTACCATCCATCTAAAATACATAAAATATCTTTTATAAGTTCCTGCACCATTAATTTTAGATGCTTTTTTTAAAAAATAGAAATTAAATCCATGCGTGTTACTATTTGTAATTGAATGTATAGTATCTATTAAATTCCAAAGCCCATCAAGCAAATTTTGCTCTTTTTTATATCCAT
>CAZCOI010000208.1:0-11034 GCA_964500335.1 uncultured Nitratifractor sp. | reverse complement strand
CCAACAGCAGATGAGATTCAAAAAGTAATTGATGAGACAAATGGAGTAAAAGCAGTAGTAGATGCAGCAAAAGATGATGGGAATGCAACAGCTGATTTACTAAAAAAAGCAGGTATAGATGATGATATAAGTGATAATGAGCTAAAAGTAATAAATGAGTTATTAGATGAGGCTAATCAAAAACCAGCAAACTCCAAAAGAGTTACAAGATTTAGTAGATAAAGCAAAAGATTTAATTGCAAATAAGAAAAAAGATACTAAGAAAAAATTAGATGATTTATTAAAGAAAGCAGATGGTGAGGGAGATATAACAGCACAAGATTTAGAATCAATTGATGGAATTAATGGGCCATTTACACCAGAAGAGTTAAAAGCAATTAATGAATTACTTGATAAGGCAGACCCAAAACCAACAACATTGCAAGAATGGTTAGCTTTAATTAATAAAGCTAAAGATGAAGTTAAGAAAATTAAAGAGTTAAATGAAAAAGCAGATGGTGAGGGAGATATAACAGCACAAGATTTAGAATCAATTGATGGAATTAATGGGCCATTTACACCAGAAGAGTTAAAAGCAATTAATGAATTATTTGATAAAGCAGACCCAAAACCATCAACACTGCAAGAATGGTTGGATTTAATTAATAAAGCTAAAGAGATGGTTGATAAAATTGATAAAAATTATGTAGAAGTTGTTGAAGATATTAATGGTAATAAAAATGGTATTAATGTAACTGCTGAGCAGTTAAATAATATTGATGGAGTAAGCGGTGCAATTGATGGAGTAGATTATACTACTGCTTTACAAAATTATGAGTTTAAAGATAAAAATCATCCAACACCGCAAGAGATACAAGCTGTTATAGATAGTGTAAATAACTCTAAGAGTAAATTTAGACCTTTAATGGTAGATGCTATGGGTAAAGAAAATATTCATGTAGGATATGAAGTTGGAGATGAAAATAATATAGCAGAGATAACAAAAATAGAGGTAGTTCCATCTTTAAAAGATAAAGCTAAAATAGAGATTATAAATGAAGATGGTGAAGAGAAAATTGAAATAGCAGTTGTTACAACACCAGTAAAAAATGTTAAAGAGTGTAGTAACTATGCGGCATATATGGTTATGTCTGTTGATGGAGGTGTTCAAACAGGTTATAAGTGCGGTGATGAGATTGTAGATCCAACACAAAAAGATAATATAAGATTTGTTCCTGGAACACATTCAAGAGTTTATGAGACTACTCAAGATGATAAATTAAAGCATTCAAATGCTGAGATTGTAATTATTAATGATGCTGTTTTACCAATGAATGAAGAGATAATAATAGATAATAAATAAAAGGAAAGAAGATGAAAAGATTCAAAATATTAACTTTTTTAACTTTAGCAGTAATATTTTTTACTGCTTGTAGTGATAAAAACTGGGGTATAGATGGAGCGTCAATACCTAAATGTAGTAGTAATGATGCAGATTCATCATCTGCTAAACTTATACCAAAAGGAAGCAGAATTATTCCAACACAAGATGGTACTACATTAAGAATTTGGCACTTTAGTAATGGTGATAAAATGGTATGTACACTTACAGGCAATGCTGTTATAGATAGTTATAAAAATAATTAAGATAAAGGATAATATAAATGAAAAAGATAGTAATGATAGCGTCTTTATTAACAACTTTGGTATTTGCCAATGGAAATAGTAAGACTAAAGCAGAATATGTTGAACCTGCAATTAGTTTAGATTTAAATAAGAATAAAAGTATCTTTAATAAAGATAAATTATATGTAGGTTTTGGGTTTGGTATTACAAATATTAAAACTAAAGAGTATGGTACAGATACAATTGGAGATTTAATTTTAACTTCTGGGTATAATTTTAATAAATATTTTGGTATGCAAATTAGATTTGCAACAGGTGTAGGAGATGGAGATGACTTAATTCATAATTATAGTTATGGATTATATCTTAAGCCAATGTATCCAATAGATAATAGTGTAACTTTATATGGGCTATTAGGATACTCACAAACAAAATTAACAAATGAAAAGCAAAAAACTCAATATGGCATTTCAAATAATAAGACAATACAAGATGATTTTAGTTATGGTGTTGGAGTAGATTATAAATTAAATAAAAAGTGGTCTGTATCAACTGAATTAGTAAGATATATTGATAAATCTTATAATAATCAAGCAGGAAAGTATAAGATTCAAACAGATGCATTTAATCTAATGACAAACTATAAATTTTAACTATGCAGTAGAGACTGCGTAGTTAAAACTTTTTCCAAAAGCTTTTGCTAAATAGCACAAATACTGTAAAACACTCTAATCTTCCAATAATCATACCTATTGATAAAACTATCTTTTCACTACTGCTAAAAAATGCAAAATTAGATGCAGGATCTACATTCCCAAAACCAGGGCCAATATTTCCAACAATTGCAAGTGCCGCAGATATAGAGGTTAAACTATTATGTCCATTAAAAAAGAGATATAAAGATAGTGCAACAGTAGTTAATAGATACAAAAAGAAAAAGACAAAAACTAAAAGTAATATTTTATTTTCTATTTTATTATTATCTACAAAAACAGAGACTAAATTATTTGGTTTTATAACTCTTTTTAATTCGCTAGCTATACTTTTAAAGATAATTACATATCTAATAACCTTAACACCCCCAGCAGTACTTCCTGCATTTCCTCCAATAAACATAGCAATAAATACAACTACTATTGCTCCATGCCCCCATAGAGCGTAGTTTGTTGTTGCAAAGCCTGTAGTTGTTAAAATTGATGCAATTGTAAAAAAAGAGTGAGTTGAAGCAATAGTTAAATTATTGCCAACATTTAAGTAATAATAGTAGCTTAGAGCTATTGCTAAAGTAAAAAATATTGCAAAATACCATTTTACTTCACTTGTTTTATACCCACTAAAATCATCATTAAAAAGTTTAATATGGGCAATAAAATTAATTCCAGATAACAACATAAATATAGTTGTAATCCATATAATTGCTAAATTTTTATCCCAATATCCTAATGATGCATTTTTAGTTGAAAATCCTCCTGTTGAGATTGTAGAAAAAGCATGATTTATTGCATCAAACCAATTCATTCCAAATAGTTTTAATAAAAGTGTATCAATTAAAGTTAATGTTATATATACAATCCATAATGTTTTTGCAGTATCTTTAATTTTTGGAGTTATTTTATCTACAGATATACCTGTAGCCTCAGCTTTAAATAAAGATAGTCCTCCACTAGGATTAATAACAGATAATAATCCAACACTTAAAACTACAACTCCCATACCACCTAGCCAATGCATTAATGAGCGATGAAATAAGATTAAATGTGGTAAAGATTCTATATTTTGATAAACTGTAGCACCAGTAGTTGTAAAACCACTAATTGCTTCAAAAAAGGCTGATGCGAAATCTATATGTGTATAAAATATTAAGGGAACAGCTCCAACACTTCCTAAAATAAGCCAAATTAGATTAACTGTTATAATGCTCCCTTTTATTTTTAAATCTACTTTATGTTTATATAAAAATGCAAATATAACACCGTTTAATGCAATAAAAATTATTATAAAATCTAGTAATTTATAATATTGTTCATGATAAATTATAGCTACTGCAATATCTAATAAAAAAAATAGAGATAAAACGATATTAACAAGAGAAAATACCTTTAAAATATTCTTAAAGCTCATATATCCATCTCCTAACTTGCTCTTGCATATCTTTTGTGCAAACTGCAATAACTAGGCTATTTAAACTAAGCTCTTTATTTAGAGGTTCAATTTTATTATCTATAATTGCAAAAAATAAGCACTCTTTATATTTTGGAATAGATATCTTTTTGCCAGCTAATTTATTAAATACTTTTCTAAAAAATATTACTCCTTTACCACCGCAAAAGTACTTCTCATATATTATATTTGAGCTATTAATCTCTTCTAAAATTTTATGATATGCACTCATTTTAGGTCCTCTAATAGTTACTATTTTTAGTGCATGCATTAAATTATAGTAGCTACTCTCATTATTAGTAGCAACAACCTTTTTTATACCAATCTCTTTTGCCTCTAAGCATTTAATTATATTATACTCATCACTTTTATATGTAGATATAAAAAATTCTGCACTATTAATTCCCTCATCAATAAATAGCTCACTATCTTTATGATAAATAGAGTTGATAATTTCAGCTTTGCCAAGTAGCTCATCATAAGCTAAGTTACAAGCTTGAATATTTTTATCTATGATTTTTACACTCTTCTTATTCTCTATTAAAACTTTTGCTACCTCAATTCCAACCTCATTACAGCCAAATACAACACATCTGTTTATTTCTCCTGGAAGCTCTTTATTAAAAAGATTACTAACCTTTTGAATACTATCTTGATGTGTTAATATATATATTAAATCGCCTTTAAAAATTTGAGTATTATTTGTAATAAAAAAGTTTTTATCTCTCTCAATCCCTAAAATAAGCTCTCTATCTTTATCTAAATACTCATCA
Source organism: uncultured Nitratifractor sp. (assembly GCA_964500335.1). Classification (GTDB taxonomy): domain Bacteria; phylum Campylobacterota; class Campylobacteria; order Campylobacterales; family Sulfurovaceae; genus JAADEQ01. The sequence continues at coordinate 6,496 of CAZCOI010000208.1, read as the reverse complement.
AGCTCATCTTGTTCAAAATCTTTGGTAGCATAAACAGATATTAATTTATAAGGGCTATCTTTAAAGCTTTTTATATTATTTACTTTAGGATAATTAATTAAAGATTTTATACTTTTAGAGCTAATTAAAGAGGGCATTATTAACTTTTGTATATTTAGCTTCTCTTTAATATTTGTATCTTTATAAAACTTATTTTGAACCCTTACAATTTTTTCTTTGACATCAAAAATCCCATCAATTATAGCCGATGCAATTATATTTGATTCATCATTATTAGTTACCCCAATAAATAGATCTACTCTCTCTATATCAATTGCTTTATAGCTATTTGGGTCTTTTATATCTCCAGTAATTGCTAATACATCAAGAGTCTCTTGCACTTTAGAGATAGTATCTTTGTTTTTATCAATTATAAAGATATTATGAGAAATACTTAAAGTATTTGCAAGCCAAAAACCAACTTTCCCACAACCTGCAATAATTATATTCATTGTGCTTACCTTAAGTAAAATAGGTAATTATAGCACAAAAAAAGCAATTTGATAAAAATTAATCAATCTCTTGATAATGAAGTTTTAGCCCCTCATTAGTCATTACAAAGCCACTTATTATTAATTTTTTATTATGTACCATTTCATGATGTTTTTTACAAAGCGGTATTAGATTATATTTATGATTGCTTTTAAAATGCTCTATAAAATTGCCTTTTGCTTCAGATTTTGGAGCAATATGGTGAACATCATCTACAATCTCATTACATATTGCACACTTTGTTAAAAAGACTTTTTTATTATATCTGCTCTTTCTTTTTTGTTTTAAAAGCTCTATTTCACTAAACTCATTTGTAAGCTCTTTTCTAATTTGGTAAGCTAAATCTAAAAACTCTTTATCTAAATGTAAAGCTTTTGCAAACTCTAGCCCATAAAGCGTACTTCCGCTACCAATCTCTAATTTTCTATTATAAATTAATCTATCATTCTCTTGGTCATAAGTAACGCCAAGATGTAAAAATATTAAATTTTCTAACTTTTGAATATGCTTAATTTTTGGTAGTTGATGTAGATGTGTTGCAAATATAAAATAGCTTTGAAGCTTGCTAAGCTTTATTATCGCAGAGCTAACAATCGATAAAGCTGAATATGTCTCTGTTCCATGGCTAATTTCATCTCCTAAAATTAAAGACTCTTTAGTAGCTCTATTAAATATATTTTTAAGTTCAAGCATCTCAATAGCAAATGTAGATAACCCTTTATATAAATTATCTTTACTTACAATTCTTGTAAATAGTTTGTCTATTAAGCTAAATTTCATAGATATAGCAGGAACATACAGCCCAGATTGAGCCATAATTATAGCAATTCCAACACTCTTCATTAAAGAGCTTTTGCCGCTAGAGTTAATTCCATACAGCAATATACCTCGAACCTCTTTATTTGCGCTAGCTTCTAGTGTAATATGGTTATGGTTTGTTAAATCTGCTGTTCCAAAATATATATCATTTGGAATATATATGCCATTTTCTTCTCTTGATTCAATAATAGGGTGTCTTAGGGCAATAAACTCTAAACACTTCTCATCAACAATTTGAGGTTTTGAATAGTTATAAATCTTAGCACATTTAGCACCACTTATTGCAAAGTCTATCTCTCCAATAAATGCAATAACTTTTTCTAAAAGAGCGCTATAATTTAACTCCATATTATTTAAAACTTCGTTAAATACCTGCTTTATTAAAGCAACTACTCTAAGTTGCAAAGAGCTATACTCTCTTGAAATATTATCAATTAACTCAGAGCCAATTTTTACACTATTTTTTAAACGCTTATAGTTAAAATCTTTAAAAAAATAGTGTTTATTATCGATTGTAATAAAGCTATTTAATAGTCTCTCTTCAATTAAAGAGAAGCGATTTTTTGTAAGGTTTATATAAAATCCTTCGCTCTCTAAATATCCAATTGATACTACTTTTTGCTCTCCATCAAAAAGATTTTCAATATGTGTTTGTATTAGCTCTAATTTTGAGTATAAATTTTGCATTTTATACTCTATCTCATCAATTTTAAGGCTAACTCCCTCTTTAAAAAAATTTCTATCAATTTGCTCTTTTGTATATTTTGCGCTTTTATCTAAATTAAAAGTCTCTTCTATATATTTTCTAAATTTTTTAACTTCAGCTTTACTAAAGCTCTCTAAATCTAAATTTAGCCTTTTAACATGGTCTAAAAGCTTTTCTATAGAGTATAAAGATGAGTGTAAATAATTTATCTCAAATGGATGTAGCTTTTTTAATTTTATTCTTCTTAAAATTCTTTCTAAATCGTAAATTTGTTTTAAAATAACCTCTAAATTTGGATAATCATTTAAAAGTTTCTCTATAAGATTATATCTTCTATTTAGCTCTTCTTTATCAACAATAGGATTTAAAAGACGCTCTTTTAAAACTCTTTTTCCAATTGGTGTAGAGCTTAAATCTAAAAGCTTTAAAAGGGTAAACTCATTTGGATTTTTAGATACAATATTTAACTGTTCAAGCGCATTATTACCCAAATATACAAAGTGCTTTGATGCTAAAAACTCAGGTCGATTTAACTTCTCTATAATAAGACTATCATGCTCTATAATAAAATCTAGCAAAATTGCTAAAGATTCACTAGCATATGGATATAGCTCTAAATCTAAATACTCTATTGGACTAAGAAGAGAGTTGATATTAAATATTTTGCCAAATAGTTCATTTTGGTAGTTTATCTTAAGCCTAGAGCTATTTTCGTTACAAGTATAGCTTGAAAGTTCCAAATAATTTTGTATAAACTCTTTATCTACATCGCTATCATAAGTTATTACAATCTCAGATGTAGAGTAAGTTTGTAGCATATTAAATATCTCATCTAAAGCATAACTTTTATCATCCCTTGTTGAGAATAGCTCATTAATATAACATTTGCCAGTTGTTACATCTATTGCACTATATCCTGCATAGTAGCATCCTCTATTTTGCCCAATTAATAAAGAGACTATATAGTTCTCACTAGATTCAACTTGATAATCAAAATTTGTCCCAGGAGATATTATATTTGAGAGATATCTCTTTACATTTGGAGGCTCACCTTTTTGGCGAATAAGAATAACAGTATATTTTTTACTTTGTACTAATCTATTTAAATAGCGCTCAAGTGCAAAATTTGGCACACCTGCCATTAGAGGATTAGATATAGAGTTTTCAATAATAGATTTATTTTTGCGTGTTAGTTGAATATTTAAAAACTCTGCTATCTCTTTTGCTTTTCCTATCTTTTGTTTACTATTATTTACCTCATATATCTCAAAAAATGAGCCAATCTCCATTAAAACTACACTATTTTTTCCATATTTTTGTTCAAATAGTTGCTGTAACTCAAAATATATCTCTGTAAGAAGCCGTTTTTTGTCATTTAAAATTTCTGAGATATTATTTAATCTATCTTGCACCAATAAGCCTACTTTTTGGAAAATTATAACAAATTATTACTATTATTTAATAAATTTTGCATACAATTTAACAAAGGAGAAATAATGGCTTATAAAAAATTAACGCCCCAAGAAGAGAAAGTAATAATCCATAAAGGTACCGAAATGCCATTTAGTGGTATTTATTGGAATCATAAAGAAGATGGAATATATTATTGTAAGCAATGTGGTAAAGAGCTTTTTAAATCAAGTGCAAAGTTTGATAGCTCTACAGGCTGGCCAAGTTTTGATGATGCATTGCCAAATGCAGTAACTGAAGTTTTAGATAGTGATGGAATAAGAGTAGAAATTATTTGTAGCAATTGTGGAGCACATTTAGGGCATCTATTTAAAGGAGAGGGTTTTACCCCTAAAAATAGAAGATATTGTGTAAATTCAATTTCGCTAGATTTTAAAAAAAGCTAGGAAAATCCTAGCTAAATTACTTTTTTAAATCTTTTGACCACTGCTCCATAACATTATGAAGAGTCTCATTTGGAGCTTCTAAAAACTCAATTACCCACTTATCCTCTAATTCGCAAATAGCAATAGATCTTGGTCTAACAGCCGCAACTTTAGTATTTGGAATCTCTTTTCCAAAGCAAAAAATTACATTTTTAATATCTTTAATTTCAGGGTTAATTTGAGCATCTTTTAAAGATTTTGTATGATCCATATGGTCAAATATTGCAATAAATTTTGCAATTGGATGGTTAATAATTTTCTCTTTAAAATACTCTACAATACTGTTAATATCTTTAAGTTCAACCTCATTTTTTTCAAGCTCTAAAGTCCATACAGGGTATTTATCTTTAAAAATTGTCTGTTTCATTATTATCCTTTCTAATACCTAAAATAAGCCGTAATTATAAGAAATAAATCTTAATAGTAGCTTGATATAATTACACCTATGTTTCATATTTTTAGTTCAATTTTATTTGTATATATCTTTATATTTATAGGCTTTATTGCTAAAACTATTTTTAAAGAGCAAATCGATAGCAAAACCTTAACTTTGGTTTCTGTTTATTTTATGCAACCATTTGTCTCTATTTGGGGTTTTAGTACGGCAAAACTCTCTATTGAGCATCTATATATTCCAATTTTATATTTTTTTATAATTGCAATATTATTAGTTCCGATTGCTTGGTTATCAAAAAAGATTTTTAAAGATAAAAAAGATGCTTCAATCTTTGCAATTGCTGGTTTTGTGGGCAATACAGGCAATATTGGAATACCTTTAGGTATTGCTCTTTTTGGTCAAGAGAGTGTTATTTATACTACGCTTATTAATATTGCAAATGTTGTTGTAGTTTATGGATTGGGTGCTTATATATACTCAAGAGGCTCATTTAGTATAAAAAAATCTATTAAAAATATGCTAAAAATACCAATACTTCCTGCCTCATTAGTTGCTGCTACATTAAATATTTTAGGTATAACATATGAACCAGAGATAAAAGAGATGTTAAAAATGGGAGCATATCATGGTATTGTTTTACAGCTTTTTCTGCTAGGAACATTTTTGCAAACAATAAAGATTAAAAAGATAAACTATAAGCTATTTAGTAGTGTTTTAGCTCTTAAGTTTATTGCAATTCCTCTTTTAACTTATATAATTTTACTACCTTTGCCAATAGATAATTTGGTAAAGAGCATTTTATTAATGCAAATGCTAACACCGCTTGCTGTTGCAAATATAAATTTAGCATCTTTATATAATTGCAAGCCAGAAGTTGTTACAGCATTAATTTTATTTAGCACACTGCTATTTATTTTAGTAATTGGGATATTTAGCTATTTAATCTTTTAGCTATATCTTTTGCTCTTTCAATATGTACCATATGACCGCACTCTCTAAAGGTATAAAGTTTAGAGTTTTTAATTAATTGGCTATATTTATATGCTGAAGATATATCTATAATCTTATCATCTTCGCCCCAAAAGATTAGGGCAGGGCATTTAATTTTAGATGCTATATTGCTTAAATTATCTCTCATATGCAAATTATCATCAACTAAGGCATCAATCTTCTTAGCTTCAAGCTCTGCATCTTTACACTTTTCTTGAGTAATATAGTTTAAAAGATATTTTGGAAAGGCTGGAACTTTATAATACATATCATTTAAAATCATTTTAAATTTCTCTACTAAGCAGACATTTTTCCAGATATCTTTGCCCTCTTTTTTAGCTCTTTGTTTTATCTTTGGTTCATTAACCTCTATGCCATAAGGAGCAAAAAGTATAACCTTTTTTAAATCAAACTCATTTGCACAAATTAGCGCAAGCGCACCTCCCATAGAGTGCCCAGCAAGTAAAAAAGTATCAATATTATGCTTTTTTTTAATTGCTAAGAGAGAACTTTTTAAAAATTTTGCTTGTGAGGCTATTGAGTAGTCAAAATCAAGAGGTTTGCTACTATCTCCAGAGCCTAAAAGATCAATTGCAATAATATTAAATCCATTTAGCTTTTTTATTAGGCTAAAGTAGCTCTCTTTTCTATCATTTAGCCCATGAATTAAGATTATTGTATCTTTATTTGAAAAATTAAGACTTCTATAATATGCTATCATATATCTATCTACTAATATATACTCTTTTTTTAACTGTAAAATAGTTTTGCCAATAAATAGGGCAATTTGATAAAGCAATTTATCAATCATAATTTAGCCTTTTTTAATCTTTATTAGATATATTCTACCAAAAAAGGGGTCTCTTATGCAAAATATATTTAATAACTATATATTAATTTTAGTATATATTTAATTTAGTTCGATAATTATAATAGGAGATACTATATGGAAAACAAAGAGAATATTTTAGTAGTAGTTGTAATTGGTTTAGTATTGATATATGCATCTTTAAACTATATGAACAAAGGTTCATCAAAAGATACAAGTAGCGTTTTTCAAAAAGATACAAAAAGAAGAATATACAATAATACCGAAGAAGATGTAGTTGCCTATATAACAGATGTAATAAATAATGGTTCAAATCGATTAAAAGTAAG
>CAZCOI010000207.1:0-5774 GCA_964500335.1 uncultured Nitratifractor sp. | reverse complement strand
CATACCGCCTGCATTTTCGCTAACATTACCACCAAGAGTAGAGTACACTTCGCTTGCTGGGTCTGGCGGATAAAATAGTCCAACCACCTCGGCTGCTCTTTGAAGCTCTTTGTTAATAACGCCAGGCTGAACAATTGCTAGCATATTCTCTTTATCTATCTCAATAATCTTATTCATATGCTTCTCAAGTGCCAAAACAACTCCACCATTTACAGGCAAAGCACCGCCTGTAAAGCCGCTTCCTGCACCTCTTGGCACAATTATAATGCCATTTTCGTTGCAATATTTTAAAATTTTGCTAATATCATCTTCGTTTCTTGGAAAAAGCACTGCATCTGGCTCGTAAAATGTTCTAGTTGCATCGTAACTATATGCTCTTTTATGGGCTTTGTCTGTATAGATATTCTCGCTTCCTACAAGATTTGTAAAAAATTCTAAATCTTTACTTTTTAACTTCATTTTAGACTCTCTTTTAAAATAGTTTTTTCACTTATTGCATCAATTATTTCAATATTGTTACCATTAGAAACAATAACTAAACCAATTCCACTCTTTTTTGCAAAATCTCTATAGCCGCTATTGCCTCCACTTGCTCTATACGCATAGTAAATATCTGAATCTATAACTTTTGCTCCAAGTTGGCTTACAATTTGATTATATTGCTCTTTTGGAGCTATTACTAAAACTTTATCATAATTAAATCCACCAATTACTCTATCGCCAATATTTACAATAGGGTTTAACTTAGCCAAATTTTTACCGCCAACTGGATCTTTATCGATAACTACTGCACTATTACCTCCTACGCTTTTTATAAAAACCAAAGCATAATCTAAATTTGACTTATTTCTAACTACTAAAGCGCTCATTCCTTTATATGGTAAAGGCTCGCTTAATGTTACACTATCTCCATTAACTGAAGCTATAGTAGTATAGACTTTAGTTGGCAAAGTTATAGCAAAGCTATAAATGCTAATAAAAAATATTAAAAATATTGCTCTCATTAAAACCTTCCTTTTTGGAGTAATTGTACCCTAATATAGATAAGATTTAAAATTTATGATATAATTGCGGCTTAATAATTTAAAAATGTAAGGATTTTCTTATGCGTTTTTTACTTTTTATAGTTTTAGCAATGTCGGCCATATGGGCTGGAAGCTATAAATTGAAATATTGGAAGGTAGGTGAGACCTTTGGAGATTATTTAACTCGCCATCACATAGATTCTACTAAATTTTACTCTCAAATAGATCCTGATGATATAAAGTTTTTATCTGCTATTATGTCTAATTCGCCATTTTTTGAAAATATTAAAGATGGTAAACTTCAAGAGGCATTAATTCCTCTAGGTGAGCAGATGCAAATTTATATATCTAAAGCAAAAGATGGTTATAAATTTGATATTATCCCTCTAAAATATAAAATGATAGAAGATACAGTTACTATTAAAATAGAGAATAACTGCTTTGTAGATATTAAAAAAGCTACAAACAATGCACATATTGCAACATATATAAAAAGAGTATTTAAAGATAAAGTAGATTTTACTAAGCTAAAAAAAGGTGATATTGTATCTGTAAAATATAAACAAAAAAGTATTAAAGGTCTGCCTTGGGAAGAGCCAATAATAGAAGCAGCTTATATTAAAAGAGGCAATCAAGAATATTTTGCTATAAAACAAAATAGCGAATATAAAATTTATACCAACTCTAACACTACACAAACAAAAGTTGTAGTATCAAATAGAGGTGCAATATTTAAAAACTTTACTTATCCTCTAAATAACATTAGAATTACTTCAAAATTTACCTATAAAAGATGGCATCCAATACTACATAGATATAGACCGCATTTAGGTATAGATTTTGGTGCTAAAATGGGTACACCAATATACTCTATTGCAAGTGGAAAAGTTATTTATGCTGGCTGGATGAGAGGATATGGAAAAGTAACTAAAATAGATCATGGTGGTGGAATTGTATCTTTATATGCACACCAAAGTAAAATTTTAGTTAAAAGAGGAGAGTTTGTTAAAGCTCATCAAGTAATTGGTAAAATTGGAAGCACAGGAAGAAGCACAGGACCACATCTGCACTTAGGTGTATATAAAAGAGGTAAACCAATAAATCCTGCTAAATATATTAACCATATTGTAAAGCTCAAAGATGGTATAAGAGTTAAAAAAAGCATAAAAATTGTTAATAATTTAGCAAAAGAGCTACCATTTAGAGCAAAAATAGTATATAATTCTCTCAAAAAAGAGAATAACAACTACTACAGATGGAAAAACCTAAATTCTACAGTAAAAATTGTTATTAAAAAGAGAGAAGATATACATGCAAGAGTTAAATTACCAAATGCTAAAGGAGATGCTTGATTTTTTAATTAAAAACCCTAAAGAGTTCGAGCATCGCCACTCCAGCGAAATTGCTAAAGTTTTAAAAGAGATCTACCATAATGAAGGTAAAGATAGTTTTATTAACTATCTTCGCCAAATCCCAGAAGAGTATTTAGGAGAGATTCTCCTTGAACTTCCAGAATATTTAAAAGATGAAGCACTTGAAGAGCTATCTGTAAAAAAGTTAGTTGAGGCTGTTGATGAGCTAGATAGCGATGATGCGGCAGATTTAATTCAAGATATAGCCGAAGTAGATAGCCAAAAAGAGCAAGATATTTTATCAAATCTTGATGATGAAGATGCAAAAGATATAAAAAGGCTTCAAAAGTTTGATGAAAATGAAGCTGGTTCAATTATGCAAACAGAGCTATTTAGCGCCAAATTAGATGAAAAGATTGCCGATACAATTACAAGATTAAAAAAATTAAAAGAAGATGGTTTAGATAATGTTTATATGGTCTTTTTAGTAGATGAGTTTGGCTTTTTAATAGGCTCTATTCCGCTAGAAGATATTATAACATTTGATTTTAATAAAACTTATAGAGATTATCTTAAAGAGCAATATAAAAGAGTCCGCTCTCTTAAAGCAACAGACTCAATTGATGATGTGGTTAAATATTTTGAAGATTATGATTTAGTAGTATTGCCAATAACCGATGAAGATGGTAAATTAATAGGTAGAATTACATCTGATGATGTTTATGATATTATCGAAGAGAGAGCAACCGAACAAATCTATAAAATGGCTGGGGTTGATGAAGATAGCGAAGAAGAAAGAGATGTTAAAATTATTACTAAAAAAAGAGCTATATGGCTTGGAATTAACCTAATTACAGCTATTGCGGCATCTATTGTTATTGGGCTTTTTGATAAAACCATTCAAGCTTATGTTGCATTAGCTGTGCTTATGCCAATAGTTGCTTCTATGGGTGGAAATGCAGGTACTCAAACCTTAACAGTTATGGTTCGTCAGCTCGCTCTTCAAGAGATTAACTGGAATGAAGCAAAACAGGCAATCTTTAGAGAAATTTTAGTCTCCCTGTTAAATGGACTTATTTTTGCTATTGTTATGGGACTTATCGCATTTGTATGGTTTAATGACCAAAAATTAGGTTTTGTAATTGGTGCGGCAATGATTATAAACCTATTTTTTGCTGGATTATTTGGAGCTATAATTCCTTTAGCATTAAAAAGAATAGGAATTGACCCAGCAGTTGCAAGCAGTGTGTTATTAACAACTGTAACAGATATTGTAGGATTTTTTGCATTTTTAGGATTAGCAAAAGTTATTCTTTTATAAAGGTTAGATATGGAATTTATTGTAGAAGATTTTAAATTAGAACCCCTAAAAGATGGAAAATTTATAAAACCAGCTTTTGCAACATTTAAATTAAATGGGCAAAATAGAGATTGGGAGATAGTCGATTCAAAAGATAGTGTGGCTATTTTAATATTTAATAGCGATAACAATAGCTTTGTTTGTGTAAAACAGTTTCGTCCTGCTGTTTATGCTCATAATAAAAATAGCGGTGTTACTATAGAGCTTTGCGCTGGTCTTGTAGATAAAAATTTAACTTTAGAACAAATTGCTATAGAAGAGATTTTTGAAGAGACAGGTTATAAAGTAGCTCTTGACTCTTTAAAAAAGATTACAAGCTTTTATACATCTGTAGGATTTGCAGGAAGCAAACAACATCTCTACTTTGCAGAAGTTAATAATAGTTTAAAAGTAAGCAGTGGCGGAGGAATTGAAGGCGAAGAGCTAATTGAAGTTATTGAAATTCCTCTACATAAAGCAAAAGAGTTTATCTATAATGAGGATATTGCTAAAACTCCTGGACTTCTATTTGCATTTGAGTGGTTTATTAACAATCGTTCATAGGAGAGATAAGTGAAAAAATCGACTATTACAAATTTAATTGCAACAATTTTTGTAATATTTTCTTTTTATCTACCTAATAACTTAAAAGATTACTTCTATTATGGAGGATTATTTGCTCTATCTGGAGCGATAACTAACCAAATCGCTATATATATGCTTTTTAATAAGGTGCCTTTTTTGTATGGCTCTGGAGTAATAGAGCTAAATTTTGAGAAATTTAAAAGCGCTATTAAAAATATGATTATGGAGCAATTTTTTACAAAAGAGAGACTTAATAACTTTTTACAAGAGGAAGAGAATAAAATAGACCTTGCTCCAATTATTAAAGAGACAGATTTTAATGTAGCATTTGATGCTCTAAAAGAGTCTGTAATGGAGTCTAAATTTGGACAATTTATAAATATGCTTGGAGGAGAGGACTCTTTAGAGCTTTTAAGAGAAAAATTTAACCAAAAATTAAAAAACTCCCTAATATCTATTGTCTCAAGCAATACCTTTAAAAAACAGCTAGATTATCACTTAAAAAACTCCTCTTTAAGCGAAGATTTAATAAAAAAGATAGATAATATAGTTGAGAGTAGATTACAAGAGCTTGGACCAAAAAGTGTAAAAGAGCTTGTAAATAAGCTTATAAAAGAGCATTTAGAATGGCTTGTTGTGTGGGGTGGATTGTTTGGTGGTTTAATTGGAGTAGTTTCGACCTTTATTAATAATCTTATTTAGGTCAAAATGAAACTTTTTAATAATATATTTTTCCATATGGTTATAATACTAATAATTAGGCTAGATGCCTTAATCCTTTATTAAAGGAAAAATTATGAAAGCTATAAAACTTACTATTATGCTTTTTACTATACTTATATTAAATAGCTGTGCAAAACAAGAACCTGTTGCTATGAATCTATATGATCCCTCTGCTGATGATGTAGAAGGAATTTCTGGAATTAGCGTAGTTATTACACAAGAGATGATTGATAATGCTATGAAAAAGTAATCAAAATTATTAATTAGACTACTTTAATAAAACTTAACTTTTGTTAAGCTCTTCAAGTTTAAGGTGTAAGCTAATAAAGATTTACCAAAAACTAGAAACCAATACACCAATAAGCAATAAGCATTAAGAACTAAGCACTAAGCTATCCTCAACCCTCAACTCTTAACTCTAAATCCTTCACCCTTGCACTAAAAACCAAAAACCAAAAACCAAAAACCAAAAACCAAAAACCAGAAACCAAAAACCAGAAACCAATATACCAATACACCAATAACTAGAAACCAATACACTACCCACTACCACTAAATCCTTAACTCTTAACTCTTAACTCTTAACTCTTAGCTCTAAATCCTTCACCCTTGCACTAAAAACCAAAAACCAAAAACCAATATACCAATATACCAATACACCAATAAGCAATAAGCATTAAGCATTAAGAACTAAGCACTAAGCTATCCTCAAACCCTCAACTCTTAACCCTTAACTCTTAACCCTAAATC
>CAZCOI010000206.1:0-17024 GCA_964500335.1 uncultured Nitratifractor sp. | reverse complement strand
ATTTCGTAAATTTCGTTTAATTTCGCAACATCAATTTTTTTTACCTCAAGTACTTTTATTTTATCTTGCATACTCTCCTCCTTTAAATAAAATAAAAAATTTATAAAGACTTAATCTTTTTAAGCCACTCATCAAGCGTTTTTTCAAACCCTATACCGCTACTTTTATAAAATTTTAGCTTCTTTATTAAATACTCTTGCTTTATAAAACCTCCAAAATCGTGCGGATATAAATAATCTTTGCTATGATTAATTAAATGTTTTGGAATCTCTAAAATCTCCCCCTCTTTTATAGCCTTTTGAGCCGCATTTATTGCTTTATATGCACTGTTGCTTTTTGGCGAAGATGCCAAATAAATTGTTAATTGCGCTAAAATTATTCTTGCTTCCGGATACCCTATAAATTTTACTATATTTAGCGCACTACTTGCTAAATTTAGTGCATTCGGATTTGCATTGCCAATATCTTCGCTTGCAAGTATCGCTAAACGCCTTGCAATAAATTCGGGCATCTCACCACCTTCTATAAGCCTTGCTAAATAATAAATTGCTGCATCTATATCGCTTCCTCTAATGCTTTTTATTAAAGCCGAAGCTAAATTATAATGCTCATTGCTCTCACTGCTTCCGCTACTTATAGCTTTTGGTCTTATTTTTTGCAAATTTTGCAAAGTTATATTTTTATCCAAATAACTTGCGCTCTCAAGCAAATTTATTGCGGCTCTTAAATCTCCGTTGCTACTGCTTATTAAAAAATCAAGAGCCTTGCTATCTATATTAAACCCCTCATTTTTTGCAATAAATAAAAGCCTTTTTTTAATATCTTCGTTTTTAATTTTATTTAACTCAAACAGATGCACGCGCGACCTAAAAGCGCTTGTTAAAGAGTAGTAAGGATTTTGCGTAGAGGCTCCAATAAATATTAAATTGCCCTCTTCTAAAAACGGCAAAAGCACCTCTTGCTGGGATTTATTAAGTCTATGCACCTCATCTATAAAAATTAAAGGCTTAATTAAGCTATCTTTATAACTCTTTAAAACTTTTCTAATATCTTCAATTTTAATAGAGGTTGCGTTAAATTCGAAAAAATCGCTATTTAACTCTTTTGCAATTACCCTTGCAAGTGTGGTTTTACCGCATCCGGGCTCGCCAAAAAGCAAAGAGTGCGCAAAATAGTTATTTTTAATAAACTCTCTAAAAACTCCGCCATCTGCTACTAAATGCTCTTGCGATAAAATCTCATCAAGCTTTTTTGGTCTATATTTTGTCGATAGATTCATCTATGCCCTTTTGCAAAACTTCGGGCATTATAACAAAAAAAATTAAATACTAAAAGCCACAAATTTTTAGTGTGGCTATTTTAAAACCTTTTAAAATCCTATATCTATATCAAAAAAGTCTGTTGTCTCTTCACCTAAAGCTGTACCATGAGCATTTCTACTACCTACAAATTTATTATAATCATCACATGCAAATTGAGTATTTTCTAATTTATATCTAATATATCTAATTTTTGCCCAAGGGTACAACAACCCAAAGCTAAATACAATTGCAATCATATTTGTCATTCCTATAAGACCTAACTTTAATGGCGAAATTTCAGATTTAAATTCACAAAACTCTAATTTTGTATTATTTCTTATATAGTTTGATAAGAAAGCATCATTAATACCCTTAATTAGCCCAACAAATGATAGATAAACCAACATAATAATAGCTGTAATAATTAAATTGCCACTTTGGGTATTAAAATTTATAGCTTTAAAGTTAAACACATTTCCAAAAAATATAATTGCCCCAAAAGTAATACCGCCTAAAATTGCAACAGCTAAAAAGTTACCGATTCCCATCTTTATAAATGTGTTTATAGCACCTTTTTTTGTACCTAAAAACTTAAAGTTTGTCTGTCCATATGAGCCATTATTAATAATTAAATCTTTAAATCCTTTATAGATTGCTGGAATAAACATTACAATCATAATAGAAGATATCGCTAAAGTCATTAAAAAGATAATCTTTATATCTATTCCATAGCCATTAATAATATCTAAAATCTTCTCTTTATATGGACTTAGAGCATTACTACTTACACCTTTACCTTTAGATGCACTACCTAGCCATCCAACAAATATAATTGGTAATATCGCAAATATAATATATAAAAATGCTTTAAAGAAAAAAGCATAAAAAGATTTTATTTTGCCATTATATCTAAAGCTTACATTTCTATAAGATGCGCTCTTAAACTTAAAACTAACAGCTTGTCTTATAAGATAAGGAATTATCAACAAAAAACCTATCATAATCCCAATAGCTATTTTAATATCGTAAGATATCTCAGAAAAATAGCTAAATAGTGCATACAATCCTACTACAATTGCCCTACCATAAAGAATCTTTTTAGGGTCAGCATTATACTCAAAGTTTGAGTTATTCAAATATGTACTGCTATAAAGATATCTATTTGTTCTTACCTTTGCCCAAGCTGAATATATACCTAATGTTAAAATTGTTAGCAAAATATTTACAATCCAAATTTTAAAAAACTCTTTTGAGTTGCCTCTAAATACAAATGGCTGAAACTCCATAATGCTTGAAATTCTTCTATATCTACTTTTTCCATTAAACTCTACATTACTACTATTTTGAGTACTATTTTGCATATCCTCTCTAAGAGAATTTTTTAAATCATCTATTAAAATATTCTCACTATTAAGATTTAAATCTTGCTCTTGTTGCATATTTACTTTTGTAATATCTTGAGACTCTTTTTTATTAACTTTTTTAGCTTTAGCACTTTTAAATTTTTTAAATAGAGAACTATTTGACTTTTTGCTCTCTTTGTTAGGCTCATCTTCTCCTTTTGGTTTTAAGAAGCTAAATGAACTCTTCTTTTTGCTCTTTTTAGGGGTGCTTTCTCTTTTTTTGGGTGCAAATTTTTTAAAAAATGGCATATTGATAGATTTTACTTTGCTCTTTTTAGGTTCATCTTGCTCTTCAATATCTTTTGCTATCTCCTTTTTAACTTTACTCTTTTTTGTTACCTTTTTATTTAAAAGAGCTTTAAAACTACTAAAAATATCTCTTTTAGCTCTCTCTTCAATCTCATCTTCATATTTGCCATCAAACTCATCTTCAATCTTTACCTCTTTTATCTCAAATCTCTCTTGAGGCTCTTGAGTATCATAATCTATTGGCGTAGAAGTACTATTTAAAATCTCTTCTTCTAGCTTTTTATAAAGCTCTTCTTGAGATAGTGATTGATTTTTATCTTCAGTAGAGTTACTTTTACTCTCTAAACTATCTGAAAGATTAATATTATCACTATTTGCTATATCACTCTCTTTAAGATCTATATTAGGCTCTTTTTCTCCCTCTTCTAGCAACTCTAAAAGCTCTTTTGCATCACTGCTTAAACTATTATTCTCACTACTTTCTAAGCTATCTTGCTTCTCTTCTAGCTTTTTACTGCTATTTGTATCTAAAGTATCTTCAGCAATATTTAGCTCTTGAGTGCTCTCTTTATCATCTTCAGTTAAAAATGATAGCTCATCATTATTTGATTCTAAATTCTCTTTTTGATTACTCTCTTCAATAATATTAATATCATTATCCTCTTTTGTATCATCTATAATTGATAATAGCTCATCTATATTTGACTCTAAGTTAATATCTTCTTTACTCTCTTCTTTTTTGTCATCTTCTATTAATGATACCAACTCATCACTATTTGACTCTAAATTAATATCCTCTTTTGACTCCTCTTCTAAATTCTCATTAGCACTTTGCAATATCTCTAAAAGCTCATCATCACTGCTTTGAATCTCTTTATCATCTTCTAATAATTTTAAAAAATCACTCTTATTATCTAAGCTACTACTATCATCTATCTTTTGAATACTCTCTTCTTCTTTTAAATCTTTATTTAATAATTGTGATAACTCTTTATCACCTTTAACCATTAGAGCATTATTTGAAAAAGTTAAATTATCTTTACTACTCTTTTCTTCTAATTGAGTTAGCAATTTATTACTATCTTCAAAAGTACTATTTTTAGGATTGTTATCTTCTAAGAGTAAGTCTATTTTATTATCAAGAGTACTATTCTTAGATGAAGAGCTTTTTCTATCTTCTATATATCTAAAAATCTCATCTAATAAATTGCCATCAACTTTACTATCTTTATTATTACTTAAAAACTCTTCTACTAAAGCTCTTCTATCTTTATCAAAAAGTAAAGTTAATAATTTAGATATATCATCTTGGCAAGCATCCTTTTTCTTCTTGGACTTTTTTGATTTTTTAGACTTTTTGCCTTTTTTATCAGTAATGCTTTTTAATCTTAATAAGTCATTTTCATGATTTTTATTTAATGAATTATCTTCTATAATGCCTAAATCTTGTGCCATTTTAATGGTAGAAGATTTAAGCTTTTTTGATTTCTTCTTTTTTAACTCTTCATTTTCCATAATTTGCTCCAAAATATACTATTTTTATAATAATAGCATAAAATACCCAAATTATGGAAGTATTTTTATAAAAATCACACTTTTTTCATACTTTTTTTCTTTTTCCACTCTTTTTCAAACTTTTTTCTCTTAATAATTGATAGTTTTTCTATAAAAAGTTTTCCCTCTAAATGCTCAAATTCATGTTGAAGTGCAATAGCTAAAAAGTCATCATCTTCTAAAATATGCTCATTGCCAAATCTATCTTGATACTTTAGCTTAACATACTTATATCTTGCAACATCCTCATAATATCCAGGAACCGATAAACACCCCTCTTGATACTTTGTACTCCCACTCATCTCTAAAAATTGAGGATTTATTACCTCTAAAGTATTCTCTTTTGGTTGAGCTCCATCTTGCTCTTCTATAGGAATATTAACAATAAATACTCTCTTTGGCACAGCAATTTGAATTGCCGCTAATCCCACACCCTTTTTAGCAATCATTGTCTCATACATATCATCAAGAAGTCTATGAAGCTCCTCATTAAACTCAACAACCTCTTTTGATTTTTGTTTTAATATCTTATTTGGATATACAACAATCTCTCTAACCATTTTATATACTCTTTTCTAAAACCTCATCAATTATTCCATACTCTAAAGCCTCTTTTGAGCTCATAAAATAGTCTCTTTCTGTATCTTTCTCTATCTGTTTAGGTGTTTTACCGCAATTTTTTGCCATTATTTTATTAAGTTGCTCTTTCATTCTTAAAATCTCTTGAGCTTGTATTGCAATATCTGTTGCCTGTCCTTGGGCACCACCAAGTGGCTGATGAATCATAATTCTAGCATTTGGAAGCGCATATCTTTTACCTTTTGTTCCGCTACTTAATAAAAAAGCTCCCATAGATGCCGCTTGACCAATACAGATAGTATGAATATCTGGCTTAATATAGTTCATTGTATCAAAGATACTAAAGCCGCTTGTAATTACTCCGCCAGGAGAGTTTATATAAAAATATATATCTTTATCTGGGTCTTGTGCCTCTAAAAATAGAAGCTGGGCAACTATACTAGATGCTACTGCATCATTAATCTCACCACTTAACATTATAATTCTATCTTTTAATAATCTTGAATAGATATCGTAACTTCTTTCGCCTCTTCCTGTCTGTTCTATAACATATGGTACATACATATCATTTTTTCCTTGAGTAGTTTTAAAGCAATTATAGCAAAAAATATTTGTAGTTTAATCTCTTGCCTATAAAAATATTATAGGCAAGCTAAGTTATATTTAGCTAAATTAGCTATCTAATTTTAAAAGTTTAGCAAATAGCTTATCTTCCATCATTCCCATCTTAATTACAGGAATTAGGTTATTTGATTGATAATACTCAATTAATTTTTGTGGCTCTTGACCATTCATTAAAGCCTCATAATATAACACTTGACTTATCTCACCATCGCTAACTTCTACATTCTCTGCTTTTGCCAATGCATCAACAATAAATGTTGCTTTTACACTATCTTGAGCATCTTTTCTTACAGACTCTCTTAACTCATCAAGCTTCTCTTTAGACTCTTGAATCTCTTTTAGTTCATCTTGGCTTAGTGTTGAAGCTTTTTGATTTGCTAAATTATCAATCTCTTGCTCTACAATATTTTTTGGTAAATCAAAATCGTACTTATTAATAATATTTTCTAAAATTTTTGGCTTTAGTTCATCTTCATAAAGTTTTCTAGTCTTATTATCTTCTATAATCTTTTTAGCATGCTCTTTTAGTTCATCTACATTAGCATCCTCTTTAGCAAGAGCTTTTTTAGCCAACTCATCATCTATATTAGGCACAACCTCTTCTTTAATATCATGAAGCTTTATCTCAAATTCAACCTCTTTTCCTTTAAGATTCTCTGCTTGATAATCATCAGGGAAAGTTACTTTTATAGTTTTTTCTTCACCCTTTTTCATACCAACCATCTGCTCTTCAAAGCCTTCAATAAACTGTTTGCTACCAATTTTAAGCTCATAATTTTGAGCACTTCCACCCTCAAAAGGCTCTCCATCTAAAATACCTTTAAAATCAAAAACAGCTATATCACCCTCTTTTAACTCTCTATCATCTTCTATACTTTTTGCTTTAGTAAATCTTTTAGCTATATTTTCAATCTCTTCATTTATCTCATCTTCACTAGCTTCTGGCTTTTCAAACTCTGGAGTTAAGTCGCTATAATCGCCCAAATCTATTTGAGGTTTAAGAGAGATAATTAACTCAAGCTCTTTTGTATCGCCTTTATCTTCAAACTTCTCAAATACAGGATTGCCAATAACATCGCTAGAGTCTATTCCCGCCTCTTTATAAGCTGACTCTAAAACCTCTCTTACAGCCTCTGCTTCAGCATCTTCTTTTAGCTTATCGCCATATAGCTTTTTAACAACTGCTACTGGAACTTTACCTTTTCTAAAACCATCTACCTTAAGGGTTTTACTAGCCTCTTTTGCTAATTTATCTAACTTGCTATTAATATCACTACTATCAATTGTAGCAGTAACTTTATAGTTAGCAGAGTCTAACTTTTCTACATTTAGTGTCACACTTAATCCTTAATAATAAAAATTTTTATGAAATTCTACCTAAAAGTAGATAATAGACTTCTTTAGCAAGCATAAACAAAAAGATTAAACCTAAATTATGTATTAGACTTTTATCAAAGTAGTGCTAATGCTTTGCAATAGGGATTTTGATAAATTTTGCAGAACTACCTGTTTGGTAATTCAAAAAATTTAGCAAAGTTCCTATTGGCAAATGATTGGTACAAAGAAGTGAATTTCTAATGCATAATTTGGGTTAAATATTAAAGAGATTTAGAAGTTATAAAAAGTAACAGCACAAAAAATGTGCTATATAGTTTATTTATTTTATTTAAAAAGTAAAATTAGTCTTGAATTTGCTTTTTTAAAGTTTTGCCTGGCTTAAATCTAACGCCATACTTCTCTGCAACTTTTACTTTTGTAGTTGTTCCTGGAATATATATCTCTCTTGCATTCTTTTTAACAGGCTCAAACGAACCAAATCCTAAAAATGATACAGCCTCTCTGTTTTTTAAACAATCCACTATTGTATCTAGCATTGTGTTAATTACAACCTCAGTTTCAGCTTTTGAAAGCCCTGTTTTTTCTGCCACCTCATTAATTAATACTGACTTTTTCATTCTAACTCCCATTTAGTTTATTTAATATTTATGTTGTAATAGTAACACTATTAAATTTATAAATCAAGTATAAAAAAACTACCATAAAAAGGGGCTTTTTAAAAGATTTACCATAAAATGGGATTAAAAAAGATTTTTCTTTATATTTATTAATATTTTATTACAATTTTTTTATTTTTTTTGTTACCAAATGTTACACAACACAAGCTCTTTATACCCATTTTACTGTAATAATGTGTAAAAATGGTGTCTATTGCAAAAAATAATCTCGACTCTTCTTAAATAAATATTAGTATAATACATAAAAAAATAATAGATTTTTGGAGCTATATATAATGATAAGAGTTGTAAAAAGAAATGGAAGAATTGAAGCTTTAGATGTAACAAAAATACAAAAATATACTTCAGCCGCTACAAAAGGCTTAAAAGGAGTTAATCAGAGTGAACTAGAAGTTGATGCAAAGCTTCTATTTCGTGATATGATAACAACTCGTGAAATTCAAGAGACTCTAATTAAAACTGCTGTAGATAAAATAGATATAGATAGACCAAATTGGACATATGTTGCCGCAAGATTATTTTTATATGATATATATCATAGAGTAAGCGGTTTTACTGGATATGTTCACTTAAGAGAATATTTTGAAAGAGGAGAGAAAGAGGGAAGAATTTTACCAGGACTTAAAGATAAGTATGATTTAGATGATTTAAATGATTATATAAAACCTCAAAGAGATTTACAATTTACCTATCTTGGATTAAAAACTTTATATGATAGATATCTAATAAAAGATAAAAATGGTGAACCAATTGAGCTACCGCAACATATGTTTATGGGTGTTGCAATGTTTTTAGCTCAAAATGAGTTTGATTCTCAAACTTGGGCAAAAAGATTCTATGATATTTTAAGTAAATTCGAAGTTATGGCGGAAACTCCAACTCTCTCAAATGCTAGAACTACAAGACATCAGTTAAGTAGCTGTTATATTGGCTCTACTCCAGATAATATAGAAGGTATATTTGATGGCTATAAAGAGATGGCTCTTTTATCTAAATTTGGTGGAGGAATTGGCTGGGATTGGAGCTTAGTTAGAGGAATGGGAAGCTATATAGATGGTCATAAGCATGCCGCTGGTGGAGTTGTACCATTTTTAAAAATAGCTAATGATGTTGCAATTGCTGTAGATCAGCTAGGTACTAGAAAGGGAGCAATTGCTGTATATCTTGAGCCATGGCATATAGATATTCAAGAGTTTTTAGAGTTAAAGAAAAATTCGGGCGAAGAGAGAAGAAGAACACATGACCTCTTTCCTGCTTTATGGTTAAATGATCTATTTATGCAAAGAGTAGAAAATAATGAAACTTGGACCCTCTTTGACCCTTATGAAGTGCCAGATTTAACAGAGTGTTATGGCGAAGAGTTTAAAAAGAGATATGAAGAGTATGAAAAAAGAGAAGATTTAACAAAAGAGATTCTTCCTGCAAAAGATTTATGGAAAGAGATTTTAAGAAACTATTTTGAGACTGGAAATCCATTCCTTTGTTTTAAAGATAATGCAAATTATGCTAATCCAAATAAACATGCTGGAATTATTAGAAGCTCAAATTTATGTACAGAAATTTTCCAAAATACTGAGCCTAACTACTATAAAATAAGAGTAAAATTTAGTGATGGAAGCATTAAACTATATGATGAAGATGAAGATGTAAAAGTTGATAGCGGTATTGTAAAAAAGGCAAAAAAGATAACTGCTCTTGATTCTATTGATAAAAAAGAGATATTTATAGTTGATAAAGAAAAATTTGATGGAGATACAGCTGTATGTAATTTAGCTTCAATAAATCTTTCTAAAATTAATAGCTATGAGGATATTGAAAGAGTTGTTCCAATTGCAATTAGAATGTTAGATAATGTAATAGACTTAAACTTCTACCCATTAGAAAAGGTTAAAAAGACAAATTTAAAAACTCGCGCAATTGGGCTTGGAGTAATGGGAGAGGCTCAAATGTTAGCTGAAGCTGGTATTGAGTGGGGAAGTAATGAACACTTTAGAAAAATAGATGAAGTTATGGAAGCAGTTAGTTACAATGCTATTAAAGCATCTTCCGATTTAGCTCTTGAGAAGGGCTCATATCAGCTATTTGAAGGCTCAGATTGGCAAAAAGGAATCTTCCCTATAGATAAAGCAAACGAGGAGGCTTGTAAACTAGTTGATAGAGGTGGTTTATTTGGATACCACTATAATTGGCAAGCTTTAAAAGAGAAGGTAAAAAATGATGGTATGAGAAATGGATACTTAATGGCAGTAGCACCAACTAGTTCTATATCTATCTTAACAGGGACTACTCAAGCAATAGAGCCTATATTTAAAAGAAAATGGTTTGAAGTAAACTTAAGTGGTGAGATACCGGTAACTGCTCCAAATTTAAGTGCTGAGACTTGGAACTACTATGTTAGCAGTTACGATTTAGACCAAAGAGTAATAGTAAAAGCTGGTGCAATTCGCCAAAAATGGATAGATCAAGGTCAAAGTTTAAATATTTTTATCCGTTTAGATAAAGCAAGTGGAAAATATCTAAATGATATATATATGAGTGCTTGGAAGTATGGGTTAAAATCTACATATTATCTTCGCTCTCAATCTCCAGAAGCTTTAGCAGAACAAGACTATACAGAAGATAGAAGTATGGAGTGTGTAGGTTGTCAATAACAAAAACCTACAAAAAAGATAGCTCCAATAGCTTTATAATATACTTTTTTATTTGGCTTGCTATTTTATTTGGACTCTTCTATTGGGGTAAATATTGGCAATACTCTCCTATTGGCAAAGAGTTAGATATCTCTATTCGCTCTCTTATAATGCCAATTTTAGATACAATCTTAAATAATCCAATAATAGATTATGATATTATAATTAATCCAAAATATAGAGTAGTTATTACACCTGAATGTAATGGACTAATTCCATATTTAATGATTTTATCAGCAATATTAGCTTTTAACTGCAATTTTATAAAAAAACTAATATGGGGTATTTTAGCATTTTTTATATTTTTTATAATAAATATTATTAGATTATATTTTGTAATTTTAGTAGTAAATAGATATGGGCCAAAATACTTCTATTTAATTCACGATATTGTTGGCAATATATTGCTTATAATAACTGGAGCAGTTATATTTTTAATATATATAAAGGGATGTAGTGGAATACAAAAGAGTTGATTTTAGCAAATATAGCAGTATAAAAATTGGTCCAATTGCTAATGTATTATTAATAGAAGATTTTAATTTTCCAAAAGAGCACTTTTTAATAGGAGGTGCTAACAATCTTTTAATCTCCCCTACACCGTCCCCTTTAATGATGCTAGGAAAAAGTTTTGATTATATAAAAATTGCAAAGAATTTTTTAGAGGTAGGGTGCGCTACAAAAAGCGGCAGACTTCTTAGCTTTGCAAAAAAAAATAATATTGCAAATTTTGAATTTATTGCTAAGCTTCCTGGAACTATTGGTGGTATGGTTGCAATGAATGCAGGGGTTAAAGATAGAGAGATTTTTAATATTATAAAAAGTGTAGAGATTAATGGAAAATGGGTAGATAAAAAAGATATTAACTTTGGCTATAGATTTGCAAAATTAGATGGCATTGCAACAAGAGTTAGATTTATTTTAGAGCAGGGATTTAATAAAAATCTTCAAGATGAGCTAATAAAACTTAGAGCAAACCAACCAAAAGAGCCAAGTGCTGGAAGCTGTTTTAAAAACCCAAAAGGAGACTTTGCAGGTAGATTAATAGAGGCAGTAGGTTTAAAAGGGTATAGAGTAGGAGATATGGCTTTTAGCAATATACATGCAAACTTTTTAGTAAATCTAGGCAATGGCAACTATGAAGATGCAATAACTTTAATTAATCTAGCAAAAAGTAAAGTAAAAAGAAGCTTTAATATTGAACTAGAAGAGGAGATTAAAATAGTTTAAATATATCTATATAATTTAAAGTTATCTTATAACTTTATAATTTTTGCTACTGAACTTAAGAATTTTTAAAGTAAATCTTAGATACTTTATTCTTTAAAAATTAATTCAAGAGGTTATAGAGTATGGAAAATTTAGATTTTATAAAAAGCGAAATGCTAACGCATGTACCATTTAATACACACAAAGAGCCAAAAAGGGTATTAGTTATAAATGGTGCAAAAAGAATTGCAAGAGAGCTTAATAAATATAACTCAATACAAGAGGTTATACACATTGACAATATCGATACAATAGAGAAGTTAAAAGATTTGGGTGCAAAAAAGTTTGATTTAGCAATTGTCTCAACTCCTGAATATACAAACAATAGAGATTTTTGGATTGAGCTTACTAAAAATTTAGATAACAATGGTGTTGTCTCAATTATGATGAGCAATATTATTACTAAAAAAGAAGAAGCAATTAATGAACTTAAATTAGCTGGAAGTATCTATAAAATTGTTATGCCATATAGATATGATAAAGCTAAAGATAACGATATTATTACTAGTGAATATTTGATGTTAGCTAGTAGATTTTATCATCCAACTGCAGATATAAATTTACAAAGAGCAGATTTAACAGATAATTTTGCATACTATAATAGCGATATTGCAATCTCAGCATTTAGTGTGCCTACTTTTATCTATAAAGATTATTTAGGAGTAATTAAACGCTAATGCTTAAAAATGGTATAGTTTTAACAGGGGGCATTGCAACAGGCAAAAGTACTGTAAGTGCCCTTATGCAACTTTTTGGATTTAGAGTAATTGATGCAGATAAAATAGCTCACAAAATCTTAGACAAAGAAGCCGATACCATAAAAAAGCACTTTGGCAAAGAGTATATTATAGATAACAAAGTAGATAGAAAAAAGCTTGGCAAATTAGTATTTGCAAATAGAGCTAAAAGATTAGAGCTAGAGAGCATTCTTCATCCTAAAATAAAAGAGCAAATAATTTATGAAGCAAAAAAGCAAGAGAGCTTTAATAAACCCTATTTTATAGATATTCCTCTATTTTTTGAAAGAGAAGGAGTTTATGATATAAAAGAGGTTTTAGTTGTCTATGCTCCAAAAGATATTCAACTTCAAAGACTTATAAAAAGAGAGGGCTTTAGCAAAGAAGAGGCTATGCAAAGAATTGATGCACAGCTTCCAATAGATATAAAAAAACAAAAAGCAACTTATCTTATAGATAATAGCAAAGGTTTAGCACACCTTCAAAATGAGTGCCTAAGAGTAAAAGAGGAGATATTAAATGCAAGTAACTAAATATAATGCAAGTGGAAATGACTTTGTAATATTTCATGATAGTCAAAAGAAAAAGAGAAATGAACTAGCAAAGCTTTTGTGTAATCGTCATGAGGGTGTAGGAGCTGATGGAATGGTAGTTTTAACACCTCATAAAGATTACGATTTTGAGTGGGAGTTTTATAATAGCGATGGTAGCGAAGCTAAGATGTGTGGCAATGCAACAAGAGCTGTAGCACACTATGCAATAGAACATGGAATTAGTATAAACTCAACAGCAGAGTTTTTAACTGGTGCTGGTGTTATTAAAGCTGTTGTAAATGGAATGTATGTAGTAACTGATATGCTAGACCCAAAAATTATTGATAGAGAAATTGTGGAATTTAATAAAAATTGGTGGCTAATTGATACAGGAGTGCCACATTTAGTAACACAAGTTGAAAAAATTGAAGATTTTTCAATTGATGAGGCAAAAGAGCTGAGAAAAAAGTATGATGCAAATGTAAATGTCTATTTTATTGATAAAGATTTTATGAGAGTTAGAACATACGAAAGAGGTGTAGAGGATGAAACTCTAGCTTGTGGAACTGGTATAATGGCATCATTTGTAAAGGCACATAGTCAAGACTTAGTAAAAGATATAACTGCAATTTATCCTAAAAGTGGCGAAGAGCTCTATATGGAATATGAAGATGGCAAATATAAATTTGGAGGAAAAGTAAGTAAAGTATTTATAGCTGAACTAACATTAGATATTCCATACAACTTGATGTAAATCTAGTTTTAATTTACATCAATATCTTAAAAATATATTAAAATCTACAAAAAAAATAATTAAAATTTATGCTAAAAAGATTAATATAGATATACCATTTTTTCATACATAATCTATATAATGTATAAGCGTTTCTTAAATAAAACATAAAAATTATTTAATTATTAAGCACTCATAGAGTATAATTTTTTTGCAATTTGGTCGCATAGCTCAGCTGGTAGAGCACTACCTTGACATGGTAGTGGTCACAGGTTCAAGTCCTGTTGCGGCCACCATAAACAATAAGTTTCATATCTTGACTTTTAAAAAAAAATGATATAGAATTTTATATTATTTGATTAGATAAGGATAATATGACAAATTGTAATATTATAAAAGTCAATATCTATTTTTCATTAATATTACAATATAAGAGTATTTCAAAGTTGGAGGTTTAGTAAGCTCTCTAATAAAGATTGTAACTTACCTTTAAATAAATATTGTTTATTTAGAGGTAGGTTATCAGGAGATGCTTACTTTTATTAAAACATAAATCAACATTAGTTGATTATAAATAAGGAGAAGATAGATGAAGTTATCAAAAAAAAGCATTGTACTTGCGGCTACTGCAGTATTAGCATTAGGATTTAGCGGTTGTACACAACAAGCGGCGGCTTCAGCAAAAACTGGAACAGTAAAAGCAGCAGCTCCAGCAGATTTAGGTTTATATCCACCAAATGCTAAACCAGGTGAGTGTTATGCAAAAGTTTATATTCCACCAAAATATGCTACAAAAACTGAAAAAGTTGTAGTTGATGAGGGTGGTGCTAAATTAAAAGTAATTCCTCCAAAATATGGCTATAAAACTGAAAAAAGATTGGTTAGAGAGCCAGGTTATAAATTAGTTTGTAAACCACCTGTATATAAAACTGTAACTGAAAAAGTATTAGTAAAACCAGCTAGTTATAAATTAATTACAGTTCCAGCTAAATATAAAACTGTAACTGAAAGAGTTTTAGTTTCTCCAGCAACAACAGAGTGGAGAAAAGGTAGTGGTGTAACTACTCCTATTGCAAATGGTGGTAGAGTAGCAGATGTAAACTGTTTAGTAAAAGTTCCAGCTAAATATAAAACAGTTACAAAAAGAGTTATGGTAGCTCCTCCTACAACTAAAAAAGTGCCAATTCCTGCACAATATAAAACTGTTACAAAAAGAGTTCTTGTTAAACCTGCAGAGACAGTTAAAGTGCCAATTCCTGCACAATATAAAACTGTTAGAGTTAAAACTGTTGTTGAGCCAGCAAGAACTGTTGAACTTAAGACTCCACCAAAATATAGTACTGTTACAAAAAGAATTAAAGTTTCTAATGGTTACTATACTTGGCAAAGAGTTAATTGTAGAAATGTAAGCCACTAATTTAATTAAGTAGGCTCTATTAGCCCCAATTGGGGCTAATCTTCTTAGATAACGCTTTTTTTATCCAACTTGTTTAATTTTTATTTTATATATAATCTAAATTATAAAATTGTTTAGCCTATAAATCTACTAAAATTAGTAGATTTATTTTGTATTGGCTGTAGAGTTGCTCTCTAAAACAACACTATTTACTATAGGCTTTGTTTGTAGTGTTACAGTTTGCTTTTGTTCTAAATTGGTAGAGTTTTGAGTATTTGTACTATTTTGCATTGCTGTAGCTTTAGGAACTACACTTTGTTGTGTAGATAAGTGAGTATTTAAAGATTGTGCATTATTGCTATTTTGTTCTGCTACTTGTATTGTTTGAGGTTGAGACTGCTTTATTGGCACACTTTGTTTTTTGTTTTGAAGAGGTTTTTGCACTGGCTGAGTATTATCTATTTGTCTATTTATAGGTTGTTGTACCTGATTTTGAATCTGCATAGGCTGTGGCACGCTAATAGCTTGCTTTTGCTCTACTCTATTTTGCACTGGCTGTTTTATAGCAATATTCATTGAGCTATTATTTTGTGCAGTTTGCATATTTTTATTTGAATTTCCTAAAGAGTTTAATGAAGCAATTGTCTCATCAATGCTCTTCTCATTCTTCTCTTTTGCCATTGTAATTAATCTATACTCCTCTTCAAAATCTAATTTGCCATTAGGAGTCATCCCATTATCTCTTTTAAAATTTGCAATACAAGCTCTTGTACCTTTACCTATCAAGCCATCTATTTTATCATGATAATAGCCTAAAACTTTTAGTGCGGCTTGTATCTTCTTTGCTTTTGTTTTACTATCTTTTCCAGATGCAATAAGCACTCTATCTAAACTAAATAGTGTTCCTAAATATAATAAAGTATCTTTTACTTCAGGCTTTAAAAATGCTGTAGTACCAATACCATACTTTTTATTTAACTCTCTAATAGCAGATCTTGTCTCATATGAATTTACCTCTCCATCTAATGGACCTTTATAAAACCCTAAAGATTTTAGAGCTTTTTGAATCTTCATCTCATCACTAATTACTGGAACTTTTGAACTCTTTTTAGCTACCTTTTTTCTCTTTTTTCTACGCTTTTTATGATGCCTTCTTGTTGAATGTCTTACTGTACCTCTTGAGCTACCATAATATATCTCATCACCCAACCTTGCACCAAGTGCATTACTAACCTGCCCAACAACATTGTAAATAACATCATCTACTATTCCAGCTTGAGCAAAATTGCTTAAACCAAATATGACAGCTGTTGATAATAGTGCTTTTTTTAATCCTTTCATAAAAGTATCCTCCCCTTTTATTAAGATATCTATCCTATCTTTATAAAATCACTGCTATTAATATCTATGGTAGTAGTGATTAACAGTATATGTACGGTCAAAATTGTAATTATGTGGCGCAGGTTTTCCTACATGCTCATTTGGCGGAATATATATACAGCCACTTAAAAAGATTGATAAAACAAACACTATTGCTAATAATAAATTTCTCTTTAACATTCTATCCTCCTCATTCTAGCAATATAGAAGATTTTAGCAAATGAAATATTAATTTATGTTTAATATAATAGACTATATATTTAATATATTATTACATATGAAAAATATAATTAGAAATTATCGAAGTAGAAAAATTGCAATTTTTAAATTGTTTTATAAAAAATTAAAAAGTTATCATTTAAAATTTCAACTTTAAACCATAAGCATTTTTTGAATTTATCGTATATGTTCCAATAAATGTTGGACTAAATACTCCAATATAACTACCTAAAATATCTGCTAATAAGTCTTTAGTATCAAATCTATTACTCTTTTGCGTTGAATCATATATCTCTTTAGTTAATCCAATAGTTAATGAAGTTAAAAAAGCTACTTTTTTAT
>CAZCOI010000205.1:0-5415 GCA_964500335.1 uncultured Nitratifractor sp. | reverse complement strand
TGATTTTAAATAATCTAAAATATTTTGTTTATTCATCAAACTCTCCATTTGCTTTTGAAGTTAAATTTAAATTTATTACCTATCATATCAAGATGTATCCAATTTTCGCTCAGCGTGACCGTTCTTCCAATAAGCCGAAGGCATCCGGAAAAACTATTTATTCATGGAATATTATAGCGTAAGTTGCTATAAAATATGAATTAATAGGACATAATGGGTTTTGGTTATTGGTATATTTGGTTTTTAGTTTTTGGTTTCTGGTTTTTAGAAAAGGTAGAAGGATTAGATAGGGGTTTGTTATTAATTTAATTGTTATATTAAGTTCGATATTATGAGTTTATTAGGTTTGTATGCATCGTATACTAAAAGAATTTAGTTTCAACGATAAAATCATTAATATATATCCAAAAAATAAGCTTAAAATATCAATATAAAATTGGCTTAGTAAAATATGTTAAATATTATATAAATTATTTAAAAAACTATTGACTTTTTAAGTTTTTTTATATATAATTGCACTCCAATTAACAACGGAGTGTAGCGCAGTCTGGTAGCGCACCTGGTTTGGGACCAGGGGGTCGAAGGTTCGAGTCCTTTCACTCCGACCATCTGATAAGTGGTGGATATAGCTCAGTTGGTTAGAGCACCAGATTGTGGCTCTGGGGGCCGTGGGTTCGAGTCCCATTATCCACCCCATGAGTTAGACCCCTTTATGAGCGCCAGTAGCTCAATTGGATAGAGCATCAGACTTCGGATCTGAGGGTTAGGGGTTCAAATCCTCTCTGGCGTACCAAATTTTGGTAGGCTAGAGAGGATTTAGCAATTGTGCTATATACACTCTTTTAGATGCACTCGTAGCTCAGCTGGATAGAGCACCCGCCTTCTAAGCGGGCGGTCCTAGGTTCGAATCCTAGCGGGTGTACCATTGCCTTTTTGGCTTCTTTTATGCGGATGTGGTGGAACTGGCAGACACGCTAGACTTAGGATCTAGTGCCGCAAGGCGTGGAGGTTCGACTCCTCTCATCCGCACCACTTACAAGCTTCTTTTATATTAACTGCTTAAAGAAAATATAATGACAAAAAACTCTAAAATAGTTATAAAAAATAGGATTAAAATTGTAAAGATAAGTTTACAAAAAGATGACACTTATATTAAAGCAAAAAAGAATTGTCTATATAAAAGATTATTAGATTTAAATGCTAAATTGGGTAATAAGATATTTTTAAGAATCTTTAAGCAAGAGAGAATTTTAGAGCTTTGGATAAAACCAAAATCAAGCAGAGTGTATAAGCTTTTAAAAATTTATGATATTTGTAGCTACTCTGGCACATTAGGTCCCAAGCTAAAAGAGGGAGATTTGCAAGCTCCAGAAGGATTTTACAAGGTTTATAAAAGCTCTCTTAATCCAAATAGTAAATTTCATCTATCTTTTAATTTAGGTTTTCCAAATAGGTATGACAAATCCCATAATAGAACAGGAAGTTATTTAATGGTGCATGGAGGATGTACTTCAGTTGGCTGTTATGCTATGGGAAATTACAATATAGAAGAGATTTATAAGCTTGTTAAAAGTGCTTTAGATAAGAATCAAAAATATATTAATGTCCATATTTTTCCATTTAAATTAAGTAGCAATAATTTAAAAAAATATAAAAAGTCTAAATGGTTTAGCTTTTGGATAAATTTAAAAGAGGGGTATGATATCTTTGAAAAATTGCATATTGAGCCTAAAATAAGAGTAAGGGCAAAAAAATATATTTTCAAAAGTTAATAAAATCACTTTTTTGCTATTTTTAATAGCTATAATATTGATAGCTATTAATAAGGAGCTTAAAATGACTTATGATGAAAAAATCTCCATAGATACATTAATAAAAAAGGAAGAAGATTATATAAAAAGCAGAAGAGAAAGAGTTGGAATTAATAAAGATGAACCAAAAATTGGCTTAGGTTTATCTGGTGGCGGGATAAGGTCGGCTACTTTTAATCTAGGTTTGCTTGAGGCATTTAATAATAGAGATTTTTTAAAAAGGCTAGATTATATATCTTCAGTATCTGGAGGAGGTTATATAAATAGCTATTTACAAAATGAGTTACTTGCAAATAGCTCTTATGAGAGGCTGTTTAATAAAAAGGAGATTAATAGATTAAAGTCATTTGGTAATTATCTAACACCATACAAAGGTATTAGAAAAGTAATTGAATCTATAACATTTTATATAACTTTTGTAGTTTTAGCACTACTACACTTTATTTGGTTTGGACTATTTTTTATATTTATATGGCTATTTATATTAACACTTTTTAATAGCTTGAATATTACAAATATAAATTTAGTAAACAATTTAGCAGTAATAACCCTTGCTCTTTTAATATGGTACTATTTTGCATATCCTTTAAAAGAGATTTCAAATAGACTTTGGAGCGATAGAAAGCTCTTTTATTTAATAAGCTTATCTGTAACTCTTTTAATTTTAGCTATATTAAGTTATAAAAATATCTCTCTTTTACCTCCACCTCTAAAGCCGTTTGCTAACTTTTATTCTATATTTGAGTTAGGGGTTATTTTAATAATTTTAGGCTACTTCTCAAACCCAAATATACTATCGATGCATAGATATTATCGAGCAAAAATTGATGATGCTTATATTAAAGGAAAAGATATTAAATTAAAAGATGTAAAATCATTAGCTCCTTATATGTTAATTAACTCAGCACTTAATATACAAGCTGATAAACATATTAAAGGAGTTCAAAGTTGTGACTATTTTTTATTCTCTCCACTCTATTGTGGCTCTAAATTAACAGGTTATGTACCAACAGCTTCACCTTTATATAATAGATTATCACTATCTACAGCAGTTGCAACATCTGGAGCGGCAATAAACTCTTTAATGGGTTATAAATCTAGCTCATTTATCTCTTTTTTATTAACAATTATTAATGCAAGGTTAGGTTATTGGGCGCTTAATCCAAAAATTTTAGACCAAGAGAGATTTTTAGATAAAATTGCGCTTGGCTTTTTATATAATGGTATAAAGGCGCTTCCTGCATTTTGGCCTCTATATAATTTAGCTGAGCTTTTTGGAAAGATGAACCTAAATAGATGGCTAATTAACCTATCTGATGGTGGAGGGATTGAAAATTTAGGAGCTTATGAGCTATTTAGAAGAGAGGTAAAATATATTATTGTCTCAGATGCTGGAGCAGACCCAAATTATAGTTTTAGCGATTTAAGAAATCTGCTTTTAAGGGTTAGAAATGAGTTAGAGATTGCTATAGAGTTTGAAGATAATCAAAAAGTTGAAGATATAATATACCCAACTCCTAGCAGTGGATATTCAAAGGGTCATTGGGTGGTTGCAAAATATTATAAATTGGCAAGTGAGGGTAAAGAGCCAAGACATATTGGCTATTTTATATATCTAAAAGCCTCAATTTGTGCTCCAAAATATAGTTTAGGTAGAGATGTGCGTTTACAAGATTATTACGCATATAAAAATCACCATCCAAATTTTCCACACGAGACTACTATAGATCAATTTTTTGATGCTCATCAATGGGAAGCATATAGGACTTTAGGTAAAGAGATTGGTAATAAATTATTAACTTTTTTAAAAGAGGAGGAGTTTAAATTTACAAAAGATAAAAAAGAGTATATAGATACAACTCTAAATAGCCATATTAACTAATTGCAATTTGAGAGTTGTTAAAATATCTTTTTATAGATTTTGTATCAGATGTTTCTAAAAATTTAACTCTGTTATTAGTTGAATTATCTTTTAAATATAGTGCTAAATCTTTTGCAGTTTTACAGCCAGCATTTAGTGCTTTATAAAATATTTTTTGATTTTTGCTCATTTTTTTACCTTTTTATGTATAAAATTTCAATGCCATTATATGCACTTAACAATAAAACTAAGTTTAAAAAGTACATAAAAAAGACATAAAATTATTATATTTTTAAAATAATACCATATTTTGGGAAGATAAGTCAATAATATTTCATAAAAAATACCAAAAAATGGTATTTTTATTAAAAATTAGAAGGGATATTTGCATTTATAAGATTAAAAAACTCATTTCTTGTTTTTAAATCGCTCTTAAAAAGGCCTCTTAAAGCTGAACTAACTGTTGTTGAATTTATCTTTTCAACTCCTCTCATCTCCATACACATATGTCTTGCATGCACTACAACAGCTACGCCTTTTGGCTTAATAGTATCATTTATGGCATCTGCAATTTGTTCTGTTAGTTGTTCTTGAATTTGCAAACGCCTTGCAAAAACCTCTACAATTCTAGGAATTTTACTAAGTCCAACAACTTTACCATCTGGAATATATGCTACATGAACTCTGCCAATAATTGGTAATAAGTGATGTTCACAAAGTGAGTAAAACTCAATATCTCTAACAAGTACCATCTCATCATTAGTTGTAGTAAAGAGAGCTTGATTTAATATCTCTTTTGGGTCTTGTTTGTAGCCTTTTGTTAAGAACTCAAAACTTTTTGCAACTCTTAAAGGAGTCTTTAAAAGTCCCTCTCTGTTTGGGTTTTCGCCAATATTTTCTAAAATTACTTTTACAGCATTTTCTATCTTTTCTCTACTCATAATCTACTTCTTTTTTTGCTAAATTGTAGCAAAAACTTTTTAAAAATAAGTGTTTGGATTAGTGAGAATTAAGGATTTAGTGGCAGTGGTTAGTGGTTAGTGTTAGGGTTAAGAGCTAAGAGTTAAGGATTTAGGATAGCTTTGAACTTAATACTTAATGCTTAATGCTTAATACTTAATGCTTTAGAGCTAAGAGTTAAGAGTTAAGAGTTAAGGATTTAGGATAGCTTTGAACTTAATACTTAATACTTAATACTTAATACTTAATACTTAATACTTAATTCTTAATTCTTATTGCTTATTGCTTATTGCTTAATGCTTAATGCTTAATGCTTTAGAGCTAAGAGTTCAGAGTTAAGGGTTTAGGATTTAGGATTTAGGATTGCTTTAGGCTTTTAGCTTACAGCTTTTTGCTATATATTTAAGTAAAAGCTATTTAAGTTGCATTTATATAAAAGAATATTTTGATAAAATATTATGCTATAATACACATGCATAATTATGCAGATAAAAAAAGGAGATAATTAATGGCTTTATATGATAGAGACTATACAATAAATAGAGCTAGCGAGTTTGCTATAAGTAGTCAGAGAGTTAGCTTTTTAAAAAAGACTTATCAGCTATTGGCGTTAAGTATGATTGTAGCGGCGCTTGGAGCGTATCTAACAATGCCTTTTGTAGAGAGTGTTGTAAAATTTAGATGGGTAATTTTTGGCGCTGAGCTTTTGGTTTTATTTTTTGGTTTAGGAATGAGTCGTGGTAAGCCTGGCTTAAATATGATGATGCTATTTTTATTTACATT
>CAZCOI010000204.1:0-14008 GCA_964500335.1 uncultured Nitratifractor sp. | reverse complement strand
TACCTCTTTTAAGGCATCTTTTAAAAGCTCTTTAATTTTTTGCTCTTCTTCTTTGCCCTTCTCTTTAGCGCTTTGAAGCACTTTTTTTACCTCTTCTTCGCTAATTTTACCCTTTTTTTTAAGCTCGTTTAACTCGTTTTCTACTTTCTCTTTAACTAAAAGCGCACTTCCAAGCCCAAGGTATAACATATCTTTAAACATTTTTAT
The DNA here is from genome assembly GCA_964500335.1 of uncultured Nitratifractor sp. Taxonomy (GTDB): domain Bacteria; phylum Campylobacterota; class Campylobacteria; order Campylobacterales; family Sulfurovaceae; genus JAADEQ01. Next base: position 13,801 of record CAZCOI010000204.1, on the reverse strand, counting down.
CTCCTTAGAGTATAGTGGTATAATTTATTATATCATTTTAAAAAGGATTTGTTAATAAAAAAAGGTATAGAGGCAAAAATGCGCTCTATTTATATCTAAAAGTAATTCTACCTTTATCTAAAGAGTATGGAGTAAGTTCAACTTTTACTTTATCACCCGGTAAAATCTTAATATAGTGCATTCTCATCTTACCAGCAATATGACAAAGTACATTATGTCCATTCTCTAACTCAACTCTAAAAGTTGCATTAGGTAATGCCTCTACTACTTTTCCATCAATCTCAATTACATCATCTTTTGCCATTTCCCCTCCTTATTATGGATTTGTTAAAATTACTGCTTTGCCATCAACTATAGCTACTTGATGCTCATAATGACTACCTCTTAAGCCATCTTTGCTTGTAACACTCCACTTATCTTCTAGTATTACAACCTCTCCGCTCTTTTGGCAAACCATAGGCTCGATACAAAATACCATTCCATTTTTTATTTTTGGTCCTTGATTTATTTTACCTTCAACATAGTTTGGAATATTTGGCTCATCGTGAGGTTTTTTGCCAATTCCATGCCCACAAAAGTCTCTTAAAGGGACATATCCAGCCTCTTTTATAGAGTTTTCAAGTATAGAACTAAGCTCTTTAAAGCGCATTCCAACTCTAATTGATTCTATAGCTTTATAAAGAGTCTCTTTTGAGCACTTTATTAAATTCTCATCCTCTTTAGATATTTTGCCAACTGGCATAGTTATAGCGGCATCACCATAATATCCATCTACAATAGTACCTATATCTAAACCTAAAATATCACCATCTTGTAGTTTATAATCTGTTGGAATACCATGAATTATAACCTCATTTACAGAGGTACAAACAGAAGCAGGAAAGCCATAAAGCCCTTTAAAAGATGGTTTAGCACCCTGTTTTAAGATAAACTCTTCTCCAAGTGCATCTATCTCTTTTAAACTCATTCCAGGTTTAACTATTGAGCGAAGATACTCTAAAGTTTGCCCTACAACTGCCCCTGCACGGCGCAGGGTATCTATTTCGCTCTTTTTTCTTAATGGAATGGCCATTATAGACCTATATTACCTGGTGTTTGATATTGACCCATAACTCTTTGAGCCTCAATCTTTCTCATAGTATCAAGCGCAACTTGAACAACAATTAAAACAGCCGTTCCACCAAAATAGAACGATGCACCAAGAGAGTTAATAATAATAAATGGAACAGTTGAAACTATTGCTAAGTATAATGAACCCCAAACTGTTAATTTACTTGCAACATCATTTAAAAACTCTTTTGTCTGCTCACCAGGTCTAACTCCTGGAATAAAACCACCTTGTTTTTTAAGATTCTCAGCAATATCTTTTGCATTAAACTGAATCGAAGCATAAAAGAATGCAAAGAAAATAACCAATACAAACATTAATGTATTATATAATAATCCACCTGGTGTTAAAGCATCAGAGATAGCAACAGCAATAGGACTTGTACTAGATTTTAATAGAGTTAAAGGGAACATTAAAATTGCACTAGCAAAAATTGGAGGAATAACTCCAGAGATGTTAATTCTAATAGGAATATAGTTCATTACTTTTTTATTTTTATTTTGCATTATTGTTTTTCTTGAGTAGCTAATTGGAATTCTTCTCTCTCCAAGCTCTACATAGATAATTGTTAGAATTGTCGCTATCATAACTACAAATATTCCAATAACTACTGCAAAATCCATACTTCCTGCATTTACTTGTGATATAGTATTACCAATTGCTCTTGGAATTCCAGATACAATACCAGCAAAGATAATAAGTGATATACCATTACCAATACCTCTTTGGGTAATTTGCTCTCCAAACCACATTAAAAGCATTGTACCTGTAAGCATAGAGAATACAGCAATAATTATAAAGCTTGTCATATCTATTAATACTGCGCCATTACTACCCATATGTTGTAACCCAACAGCAACACCAATAGCTTGAACAACGGTAATAAAAATAGTAAAGTAACGAATAATTTGCATATATTTTTGCATTCCATCACGCTCTTTTTTCATTTGGCCAAGAGCTGGGAATGTTGCGGCAAGTAGCTCCATAACAATAGATGCTGTAATATATGGCATAATACCAAGTGAGATTATACTTAATCTGCTAATAGCATTACCACTAAACATATTAGCCAAACCTAAAGCATTATTAGAGTTTTGGTCAAAAAACTGCTTAATAACATCTAAATCAACCCCAGGAACGGGGATGTAGGCTAATACTCTATAAGCAAAAAGGAAACCAAGTGTAATAAGTATCTTTTGCGTTAGTGTATTATTCATAACTATTTCCCACTAGTTGTTACTGCGTCATCCTTAATTTTAGCAGCTAAATCTTTTGCACCGCTTCCAATAAGTTTAACTCTAGTTACACTTTTGCCTATTTTATGTACACTTCTAATAGATTCAATTGTAATTTCATCTAACTCGGCAACTGCTTTAATTTTTTCGATATTAATTACATATGGCTTAACTACACGAGATTTAAAACCAATTTTTGGCAATCTCTTTGCAAGTGGCATTTGCCCACCTTCAAAGTTTCTCTTTCTTGAATAACCTGAACGAGACTTTTGCCCTTTTTGACCACGACCTGCAGTCTTACCTGTTCCTGAACCTTGACCACGCCCTACTCTTTTTCTATCACGAGTAGAACCTGGAGCTGGTTGTAGATTATGTAAACCCATTACTGCTCCTTAACCTTTAATTCTTGTTAGAGCCTCAATTGTACATCTAACAAGGTTATTTGGATTGTTTGAACCAATCGATTTTGCAATTACATCTTGAATTCCTGCAAGTTCAATTACTGGTCTTGCAGCACCCCCTGCAATTGCTCCTGTACCTTCACTTGCCGGTCTTAAAATTATTCTGCTTGCTTTATATTTATGCTCAATATCATGTGCAATTGTAGTACCCTTGATATTTACTTTTACTAAATTTTTAAATGCATCATCAAGAGCTTTTTTAATAGCATCTGGAACCTCTTTAGCTTTACCATAGCCATAACCAACAGTTCCTTTTTTATCTCCTACAACTACAAGAGCAGTAAATCTAAATCTTCTACCACCCTTTACAACTTTTGTAACACGCCCGATGTTTACTACGATTTCTTCGAAATCTTCTCTATTAATATTATCCATCAGAGTTCCTTAAAATTTTATTCCAGACTCTCTTAGAGCCTCTGCAAAAGATGCAACTACACCGTGGTATAGATAACCATTTCTATCAAATACAATACTCTCAATACCTACAGCTTTTAACTTGTCGCCTAAATCTTTAGCAACAACTACAGCACCATCTTTATTAGATTTAACACCAAGTTTAAAACCATCTGAGTATGCTAAAGTATTACCTTTAGTATCATCAATAGCTTGTGCGTAGAAGTGCTTATTAGATCTAAACACAGTAACTCTTGGTCTGCTTTCAGTACCAAAGATACTTCCGCGCACTCTTCTTTTACGCTGAATGTAGCGTCTATTTTTTGTTTTTTGTACACTTTTTAACATCTACTGCTCCTCTACTTACCAGCTGCTTTACCAGCTTTTCTAATGATAACTTCATCAGTATATTTAACACCTTTACCTTTATATGGCTCTGGCGGACGGAAGCCTCTAATAACCGCAGCTACTTGTCCAACTTGCTGTTTATCTGTTCCACTTACTGTAATAATATTTTTTTCTACTTTTATATCAATTCCTTCTGGAATCTCATAATTAATTGGATGAGAAAAACCAAGTTGCAACTCTAAAGTTTTTCCATTAATATTTGCACGGTAACCAACACCATTAATTTCAAGTGATTTAGTAAAACCTTTATCTAAACCAATTAAAATATTATTTAATAGTGCTCTATAAGTTCCCCAATAAGCTGATGACTGTTTAGTCTCATCAACTCTATTTAACTTAACCTCTTTCTCTTGAATATCAACTATAACACGGCCATGTGTCTCTAATCTTTTTTCTAAGTTACCCTTTTTTGCAACTATCTCAGTGCCATCAAGAGTAACCTCAATACCTGAAGGTATAGCTACTGGTTCTTTTCCAATTCTTGACATAACTTATTACCCCCTTACCATACACTACAGATAATTTCACCGCCGATACCGCTTTTATAAGCTTCATCATTTGGTAAAATACCCTTACTTGTTGAAACTATTAAAGTTCCGTAACCATTTTTAAAACTCTTAATTTCGTCTCTACCCTTGTGAATACGACGACCCGGCTTAGAGATTCTTTTAATCTCATTAATTGCTGGTTTGTCATTTTCATCATACTTCATAGTAACTTTTATTACTTTTTTGTTATTACCAATTTCTTCTACTGAAAAATCTTCTAAATAACCCTTCTTTACAAGAATAGAAACAATAGCCTCAATCATATTTGAGTGTAGAAGAGTTGTACTCTCAAGTCTTCTCATACCAGCATTTCTAATTCGAGTAAGAGAGTCTGCAATAATGTCTGTCATCATCTTTTACTCCTTAATTACCAGCTAGCTTTACGCATACCAGGAATTAATCCCTCGCTAGCCATTTTTCTTAAACAAATTCTACAAATTCCAAAATCTCTATATACTGAGTGCGGTCTTCCGCAAATTGAACATCTTGTATAACCTTGCACCTTAAACTTAGGCTTTCTTTTAGCTTTTGCAATCATAGACTTTTTAGCCATTATCTCTTTCCTTTCGCAAACGGCATACCTAACTTCTCAAGAAGTGTGTAAGCCTCTTTATCATCTTCAGTATTTGTAATAATTGCTATATTCATACCATGAGTCTTCATAATAGAGTCATAACTAACTTCAGGGAACATTAACTGCTCATCAAGACCAAAGTTGTAGTTACCTCTACCATCAAATCCTTTTCTTGAAACTCCACGGAAATCTTTAACTCTTGGAAGCGCAATTGCAATTAACTTATCTAAGAAGTTATACATTCTATCGCCTCTTAGAGTCACTTTAATTCCACTTGGAGCACCCTCTCTAGCTTTAAAGCCAGCAACTGACTTTTTTGCTTTTGTAATAACTGCTTTTTGTCCAGCTATTAAAGAGATTGTATCAGCCATATTTTGGATAAGTTTATTATCTTTACCCTCTTGACCAGCACCAACGCTAATTACAATCTTCTCAAGCTTTGGTGTTAGCATAACATTTTTAATAGAAAGCTCTTCGCGAAGTGCTGGAGCAATAGAGTTGTTATATTTCTCTTTTAGTCTGCTCATAATTAACCCTCAACTTTCTTAACATTAGAGATATGGATTGGCATCTCAATTTCTTTAAATCCACCCTCTTTATTCTCTTCAGTTGGTTTAATTGCTTTTTTAGCAATTTTGCAACCTTTTACAATAACAGCATCTTTTTTAGTTAAAACTTTTAAAACTTCTCCAGTTTTACCTTTGTCATCACCAGCAATTACCATTACAGTATCGCCCTTTTTAATTTTAAACTTTTTAGCCATTACCACACCTCCGGAGCTAGTGATACAATTTTCATAAAACCTGCATATCTTGTTTCACGACTTACAGGTCCGAAAATACGAGTACCAATAGGCTCTTTTTTATCATCAATAATTACAGCCGCATTGTCATCAAATCTAATTAAAGAGCCATTTTCTCTTTGAATCTCTTTTTTAGTTCTAACAACAACAGCTTTTACAACTTTACCTTTTTTTACTTTCCCATTAGGAGTAGCTTTTTTAACAGATGCTACAATAATATCACCAACTGATGCATATCTTCTTTTTGAACCGCCAAGAACTTTAATACACATAATCTCTTTAGCACCACTATTGTCGGCTACATTTAATCTTGTAAAACTTTGAATCATTAGCCCTCTCCTCTCTCAGTTATCTCAATAAGACGGAAAGCTTTTCTTTTTGATATTGGACGACACTCAATTGCATTAATTTTATCGCCAACATTAGCTTCGTTTCTCTCATCGTGAACTAAATATTTTTTAAATCTTTTTACAGTTTTGTGGTATCTTGGGTGTAAGATTTTTCTCTCAACCAAAACTGTTGCTGTTTTATCTCCAGCTTTTTTAATTACTGTTCCAGATATTACTCTCTTTGGCATCGCTTACCCTTTACTTAGGTTGTACAGCATTTATTGCTGTTTTAATTCTTGCAACATCTTTTTTTGCAGATCTAAGCTCTGCTGTATTTGTAAGTTGCATTGTTTTTAATTTTACTTTTAGCGTAAACACTTCTAACTTTTTCTCTTTTAGTAACTCTTGCAATTCAGCAAGGCTCTTATTTTGAAGATCAGTATATTTCATTGCTATCTTCCCTTGAAATTATTTTTGTCTTAAATGGCAATTTATGACAAGCTAGTGTTAAAGCCGCTCTTGCTAAATCTTCTTGCACACCTGCCATTTCAAAGATAATACGACCAGGTTTAATATTCATAACCCACTTCTCAACACCACCTTTACCTTTACCCATTCTTGTCTCAAGAGGCTTTTTAGTTAAAGGTTTATCTGGGAAAACTCTAATCCAAGTTTTACCTGTTCTGCTTACTTTTCTTGTCATTGCAATACGAGCCGACTCAATTTGGCGAGAATCAATTCTACCAGCCTCAACTGCTTTAATAGCAAACTCACCAAACTCTATTTTATTACCACGGAAAGCTTTACCACGGTTACGACCCTTTTGTTGCTTTCTATATTTGGTTCTTTTTGGCATTAACATAGTTACGCTCCTCTTCTTTTTCTACCACGGCCACCGCGAGGCTCTTTTTTCTCTGGCTGAATACCTTTTTGTAATACTTCGCCTTTGAAAATCCAAACTTTGATACCTATATTTCCATAAGTAGTTAAAGCTTCCGCAAAACCGTAATCGATTTTAGCTCTTAATGTATGTAGAGGCACTCTTCCTTCTAAATACCACTCAGTTCTAGCCATTTCAGCACCGCCTAAACGACCAGAAGCAGAGATTTTAATACCTTTTGCACCTTGTTTTAGAGCTCCTTGAATTGCCTTTTTCATAGCTCTTCTAAATGCTACACGGCGCTCAATTTGTTGAGCAACATTCTCAGCAACCAGTTGTGCATTTGCTAGAGGTTTTTTCTCTTCTTTAATATTGATAGCAACATCTTTATTAAGAACTTTTTGAAGCTTAGTTTTAAGCTTTTCTATATCAGCACCCTTTTTACCAATAACAATACCAGGTCTTGCTGTTACTATTGTTACTCTAATTTTCTTTAGAGTTCTTTCGATAATAATGTTGCTAACACCTGCAAAGAAAAGCTCTTTTTTTAGCATTTGTCTGATTTTATAATCTTCTGCTAAAAAGCTAGGAGCTCTATCTTTTGATGGGAACCATCTTGACTCCCAGTTTCTATTAATTCCAAGTCTTAGACCTATAGGATTAACTTTTTGACCCATATTTATGCATCCTTTCCATCACTATTTTTATTAGCAGGAGCTACCTCTACTAAAATATGTGAAGTTGGCTTTAAAATTCTTGTAGCCGTACCTCTAGCTCTTGGTCTCCATCTTTTTAAATATGAAGCTCTATCTACTCTACATGAAGTAATTACAACCTCTTCTGGTTCATAATCACCATTTGCTACTGCTGAAGCAATTACTTTAGAGATAATTTTAGCCGCTTTATTTGGCATAAACTCTAAAGAAGCAAGAGCAAGCTCAGCATTCATACCTTGCACCTCTTTAGCAATTAATCTTGCTTTTGTAGGTGATACTCTTGAATATCTTAATAATGCTCTACTCATCTTAACCTACCTTCTTTTGAACAGTGCCTTTGTGGCCTCTAAATGTTCTAGTTGGTGCAAATTCACCAAGCTTATAACCAACATGTCCTTCTGTAATAAATACAGGAACAAACTGTCTTCCATTATGAACATTAATAGTTAAGCCAATCATCTCTGGGAAGATTACTGATCTTCTTGACCAAGTTTTAATTGGCTTATGTGAACCCTCTTCTTTTGCCTTTAGAACCTTTTTCATTAGATGGTCATCAATGAATGGTCCTTTTTTTAGTGATCTTGCCATTACTCTACCCCTCTACTTTTTCTTTCTTCTTGAGATAATTAGCTTATCGCTAGCTTTCTTCTTACGAGTTTTATAACCTTTTGTAGGCATACCCCAAGGAGTAACTGGATGACGACCAGAGTTTGTTTTACCTTCACCACCACCATGAGGGTGATCGATTGGGTTCATTGCACTACCTCTAGTTTGAGGTCTAATACCTCTGTGTCTATTTCTACCAGCCTTTCCTATAACCATATTTGAGTAATCTTCATTACCAATAGTTCCAATTGTTGCCATACACTCACCTAAGATGTATCTCATCTCACCAGATGGAAGTCTTAAAGATACATATTTTCCATCTCTACCCATAATTTGAGCATAACTTCCAGCACTTCTTGCTAGTTTTCCACCTTGCCCTGGATTCATCTCGATATTATGAACAAGTGTACCAACTGGAATATTTTTAAGTTTCATTGCATTACCAGACTTAATATCAAGTCCAGCCTCAGCTGAGATTACTGTATCACCAACTTTTAAACCTTTTGGCTGAAGGATATATCTCTTTTCACCATCTACATAATTAATTAAGCAGATTCTACAGTTTCTATATGGATCATATTCAACTGTTGCAACTCTTCCTTCAATACCAAACTTATTTCTTTTAAAATCAATAATTCTATAAAGCTTCTTAGCTCCTGCCTCTTTATGGCGAGAAGTGATTCTACCATGGTTATTTCTACCAGCCTTTGCAGGAAGCTTTTTAAGAAGGCTTCTTACTGTTGGTTTAGATGTAATATCACTATTATCAATCGTCGTCATAAAACGGCGCGACGGAGTGTAAGGTCTATAACTTTTAATTGCCATCTTCTATCCTTATACGCTTAGGCTTTCGATTTTAGCGTCTTCTGGAAGTTTTACATAAAACTTCTTGCTATCAGCACGCTTACCTTCGATACCTTTAAATCTTTTCACTTTTCCAGAAACTCTCATAGAGTTTACTTTAAGTGGTTTAATACCAAAATATTCTCTAAAAATCTCTTTTAATGAGTTTTTAGTAACTCTTGTTGTTGTTTGAACAACAATTACACCATCCTCTTGAAGGTTAAGACTCTTCTCTGTGTAAATAATTGCTTTAATATCTGTAATATCTGCCATCTTAACTCTCTTTTATTAGATTTTCCCAAACTGATTTTTCTATAACAATAGCACTGTATGCTGCTGCTAAATATCCGTTTAGTTCATTTGGTTCAATTAAATAGCAATCTTGTAAATTTCTAAATGCTAAAAATGTTTTATCATCAATTTGCTCTTTAACAAACAAAGCATCTTTAGAGTTAAACTCTTTAAAGAATGCATATGCATCTTTAGTTTTACCACTCTCAATATTAATAGTATCTACAATAAAAACTTTCTCATTTGCTACTTTTTCAGCAATAGCATGCATAAGAGCAAGTCTTTTTTGTTTTTTATTAACTTTTTGAGTATAGTTTTTAGCATTAGTTGGTCCAAATACTACACCACCACCTCTAAATTGAGGAGCTCTAATACTTCCTTGTCTAGCTCTACCGCCACCTTTTTGTGCAAATGGCTTTTTACCACCGCCGCTTACTGCACTTCTATTTTTTGTATGTGCATTGCTAGCTCTTAAGTTAGCCGCATATGCTTTACAATATAGATATAAGTTATGAGGATGAACCTCTAAAAAACTTTTTGGTAAATCTGCTGTTTTTACTACTGTACTACTCATTTAACTATCCTTACCATTCCTCTTGCACCTTTGTGCCCAGGTACTGCACCTTTAAGGATTAAGATTCCATTCTCTTCATCAAAAGAGATAACTTCATTTTTAACTGTTATTTTAGTGTTACCATATTGTCCTGGCATCTTTTGACCTGGCATAACGCGCCCTGGCCACTCACACATACCAATAGAACCTATTCTTCTACCAAATCTATGTCCATGTGATGCTGGTCCACCATGGAAGTTGTGTCTTTTCATACCACCGCTAAAACCTCTACCTTTAGAGTTGAACGATGTCTTTACAACACTAGCTTCTGCAAGTGGAGCTAAACTTAAATCTCCAGCCTCTGTACCCTCAGCAACTTTTATAGTTTTAAAACGGTTAAACTCTTTGCTGATACCATACTTTTTTTGTTGCCCTTCAATAGCTTTATTAATCTTTTTACCGCTATGGTAAGCAACTAAAGCCTTTCCATCTTCTCTAACTTCGCACACTTTAGTCTCAACTACTTTAAGTAGTGTAACAGGAGTGCTTGGTACACCAACAGTTCTACTCATACCAATCTTTTCTACGATAAATTCCATATCTTACTCCTTACTACTACTTATCCATCTGGCGGATTTCTACTTCCACCTCTGGAGCCAAGTCTAATTTCATTAATGAATCGATTGTATCGGTTGAAGCCGCTACAATATCGATTAATCTTGCGTGTACGCGTATCTCAAACTGCTCTCTGCTATCTTTATTGATGTGTGGAGAGCGAAGCACTGTATAGCGTTTAATTTTAGTTGGTAAAGGAATTGGCCCTCTAAGTTCTGAGCCCGTTCTCTTTACAGCATCAACAATTGCTTGCACCGATCTATCTAAAACTCTGTGATCATAAGCTTTAAGCTTTAATCTAATTCTTTCCATAAACTACTTATCCTTCTAAAGAACTCACTGTTTAAAACAGCATAAATTTTGTATTTTAAGTGCCGCAACACTCGATACCGAGGGTATCTGCAGAGAATCTTTTAATAAAAACTCTATGCAGATACCCGCTTAACAAGGCGAAATTATACCCAAATTAAATTTATTTAAAGTTAGTAAAATAGTAAAAATGTTAAAATTTTCAAATATGTTTCCTTTTAAAAAGGAAAAAGGATAGAAAATGTATCTTCTTGAATATTTTTTTAATAATTTTCCAAAAGTAGAAAAGTTTTTACCAAGAAAATTAGATATACCAAATAATAGCTTTTTACTATATGGTGCTAGAGGCGTTGGTAAAAGCACTCTAATAGCTAATATTTTACAAAATTTACCAAAAGATAGCTTTTTATATATTGATGCTCAAGATCCAATGTTTGTATTAGAGGATATAGAAGCTTATGAGTTAGAGGAGTTTATAAAAAATGAAAATATTAAAACTTTAGTTATAGACCACTACTTTGAGGGTTTTTTAGACTATTTACCAGAAGTTGATAGATTAATTATTATCTCAAGAAAAGAGCTTAATTTAAATTTAGAGAAAAAAAAGTTATATCCGCTAGATTTTGAAGAGTTTTTTAATTTTCAAAAGGCTCAATTGATACAACATAATTTTAGCTTATATACTAAATTTGGCACTCTGCCCCAGATTGCAAAAAATCAAAGCCCTTTTGCACACAAAGAGCTATTTTTTGAAAAGTTTGATACACAAGAGGGAAAAGTTATCTTAATTTTAGCCCTTTTTCATACAAAAGTAGCAACAACTCATCAAATTTACCAAAGAGCAAGAGACTATTTTAAGATATCTAAAGATTGGCTCTATATGGCAATTAAAAATTATGAGCAAGAGGGAATTATTTATCAAATAGATACATTAGAAAAAGGGTTTGGCAAAAAGATAATTCTTTACGATTTTGCTTTTGCTAAATATTTAAATAAAACTATTACTTTTAATGCTATATTTGATTCAATTGTGGCACTTGCTTTAATAAAACATAATATTAAAATAAAGGCTATACAAAACCCTATTGGATATATTACCAAGCAAAATGATTTAATTTTAATATCTCCATTTGATAGCGAAGAGAGCTTTTGGGCAAAAGTTCAAACAAACTTTGGCTTTTATACAAATTTAAACCCAAAATCTATTACAATAGTTACAATGTCAAATAGCTATAGCTTTAAAATTAAAAATTTAAAATTTAATGCTATACCTATAACCGAATGGATAGTAGGAGTTGATTAGAATATTACCAATCAAGTTTATTTGTTCTCCTACCTGTTGAATTATAATCTGTTACAAATCCTGTATTGCCACCTCCAGACCATTTATCTTTTTTACTTACAAATCTTACTGTCTCTAAAATTTTAGGAGCTTTATCTTCATGAGGATTGTAAAGTAAATATGGATATTGAATATTCATTAAATTATCATATACAATATTAAGTTGATAAGGGTAGTTGTCAAATTCATCTTTATTTATTATAGATACAGTTAAACTATCATTATCTATACCCTCTTTAAAATTATTTATTGTTTTTGTAGATAATTTTATTTTATTCTCTATTGTACTATCTTTCGATTTATCTATATCTATTAAAATTGAGCCAAATGAGCTTCCATTATTATCTTTAGACCACCACCAATCATACTCATTTGTAATAGTTTTAACAAGGTCTATATTATATTTATTACAATAGCTAACTGAATTACTACAATATATTGCAATACCTAGAGGTGTAGTAATTGAACTTTCATATATATCATTATACATTTTATTTTTAGCTTTAGCTTTTGCATAATAAAATATTTTTGTCATATTTAAATCTTTTTGACTATTTGGATAATAAGAGCTATTTAAATCAGCTATCATTAAATCGTTTTTTGCACTAAAATTAAATGTATCAATTTTTATTGCAAATGGATTAACTGGTTCATTATATTTTCTGTCAAAATTTATAAAACTTTTATAATCTGCTACTCCATTTTCATAGAAATATTTACTATTTAATAGTATATCTAAATTTTTATCACTACTTTTGTAGTTTTTAACCTCTACTTGTGTAACTTTATCAACTAATGGGCTAAAAATATAATGTTGCATCGACATTTCTCTTTGAGATATTGCACTTTTTACAGTACTATTTGGCTGATCTATATTAAATTTAATATTAATATTAGAGTTTTTTGCCATACATCCATCTATATAATTTGTCAATAATACACCATTTTTACCTTTAGCCTCTATTTTTCCTGTAATATTTAGTGCCATCACATTAGTTGGAAGTTGTGTAGTAGTTTTATTTAAATTCGAAAGATATATAAAATCTAAACTACTATTTTTAGAGTTTTCAACTCTTATATTACTTAAGTCAAATTTATAAGGATGTGTAGTTATTAATATATTTGGTAAAACTTCTGGATTAGTTGTATCTGTAGAAATTAAACAACCTTTTTTTCCATTAAGAGTAGATTGAGCTTTAGAACTATTTAATATACAGTCATCTAAATCTGGATATGGTTTATATATTGAGCCTTTTTGATCTACTTCTGTCCACTCCTGATCTTGAATATGGAGTATATAATTTCCTACATTATTAATAACAAGAGCATTTTTAGTAATTTCTGTACTATTAGCTTCAACCTCTCCCATATTTTGTATTTTACCATTATATAAAGATAAATTTAGATTTTGGTCACTCTTATCAACACATTTATATCCATTATTTGTTAAACTAAATTTAGCAGAAGCGATTTTTTTGTTAGTATCTCCATCAAGATTTCTAAAAATATAACCTTCTACATTATCTCTACTATTAAAGCCTGTAGCATTAATATCTAATTTATAAGAATAACCTGCTGATATATTTAAAATTGATGTTCCATCATTAATGGCCGCCATAATTTTATTAGAGCTACTTGAACTCTCATTAGTATCACTAATTGCTATTGAGTAACTATTTGGTCTAATAGAAAAATTATCTCTTGAACATATTGGAATACTAAAATATGAACGCAAACATTGATAACACTTAAAATCTTTTGGATTTTTTGAAATATTTTTATTTGTAA
>CAZCOI010000203.1:0-6614 GCA_964500335.1 uncultured Nitratifractor sp. | reverse complement strand
TTTTTCTCAAATTTTAAAAAAAAGTAACATATTTTGCTTTTTTTATAAATTTTAAGATTATTTAATATTAATTATGTTATTCTATGTTTAACATTTATTAATATAAAAGGAGTATCCTATGAAAAAGATGATCTCTCTTAGCTTGTTTTTACTATTGTCTATCTTTGCATCAGCTGAAACAATAGATGGAACGCTTGCTGTAGATTCTAATAGCGCTAATAATGCTCTAACTCAAGCAAAGCAAACATCTCAAGCACAACTTAGTGCAAATTTAGATAACAACGACTATACTGCAAAGAGTATTCAAGAGCCTGCAACTTCTGATGTAGTGCCTACAAATAGCTCTAATAGCTCATTTTTAGAAGGACCATTTGTCGGTATTGAAGGTTCAGCTATTTTTGCATCTGAAGCGGAAGGTAAAAGCAATAGCGGTATGTCTTTGGGGTTAAGATTTGGAGCTCAAAATATTGAGTGGAGAACCATGGCTATTTTAGAAAAATTTGGTAGCGATGATGATTACAACAACTATATAAGAGGTCTTTTGCAAATTGATTATTACTTTTTAGGTATGGATAATCTAATGATTGATAGCTATGCATTAAGACCATATGCTGGTATAAATGCTGGAGCAATGTCTCTTGATACTGAAACAGAGAATATCAAATCATTAGTTTATGGTGGTCAGATTGGTGCAACTATGAATGTAACTCAAAATATCGATTTAGATGTAGGATATAGATATAGTTTATCATCTTCAGATAAAATTGACCATACATCTGGTATTGCAATAGGACTTCATTATAAATATTAATAACTTTTAGCCACTTTTGGCTAAAAGTAAAGTTTCTTCTATTTAAATTTCTATATAATTTTACAAAACATTCTTAGGACTTATAATGATAGATTTAAAGTATCTTGAAAAAAATTTTGATGAAGCTTCAAAAAGGCTATCTAAAAAAGGCATAGATAGTAAAATTTTAGATGAGATAAAAGATATTTTTGCGCAAAAAAAAGAGGCTCAAAGAGCATATGAAGAAAAAAGAGCTATGCAAAAAGCTCTATCTAAAGAGTTTGGTGCATATAAAGCACAAGGCAAAGATATTAGTGAGCTTAAAGATAAACTAGATAATTTAAAAAATGAAATATCTAAATTAGAGACTCAAGCTAAAGAGATTGAAAACAAACTATATCAAAAAGCTCTTTTAATACCAAATTTTCCTGATGATATTGTTCCAGAAGGCAAAGATGAGAATGATAATGTAGAGATTAAAAAGGTGCTTACTCCAAAAGAGTTTAGCTTTAAACCAAAAGAGCATTGGGAGTTAGCAGAACTTAATGGCTGGATAGATTTTCAAAGAGGTGTAAAACTTGCAAAAAGTAGATTTTCTATATTGGCAAATGAAGGTGCTAAAATAGAAAGAGCATTAATAAACTTCTTTTTAGATGAGAATGCAAAAGCTGGTTTTAAAGAGTTTAATGTACCTATTATTAATAATGCAAAAATGCTACTTGGTACTGGACAACTACCTAAATTTGAAGATGATTTATTTAAAATAGAAGGAGAAGATTTATATTTAATTCCAACTGCTGAAGTTGCTTTGACAAATATGTTTAATGATGAGATTATTCCAAATAGTGAGCTTCCGCTTCTTCTTAGTGCATATACTCCTTGTTTTAGAAAAGAGGCAGGAAGTGCAGGTAAAGATACAAGAGGAATAATTCGCCAACACCAATTTGATAAAGTTGAAATGGTAGCAATCTCAAAACCTCAAGATAGTGATAATATTTTTGATATGATGGTGCAAAATGCTTCAAATCTACTAACAAAATTAAATTTGCCACACCGTTTAGTTGAGCTTTGTGGTGGAGATTTAGGCTTTAGTGCAAGCAGAACAATCGACATAGAAGTCTGGTTACCGGGACAAAATAGATATAGAGAGATAAGCTCAATTAGTAATACTAGAGATTTCCAAGCAAGAAGAGCAAAAATTAGATATAAAGATGGCAATAAAAACTATTTAGTTCATACCTTAAATGGTTCAGCTCTTGCTGTTGGAAGATGTTTAATTGCAATTATGGAAAATTATCAAAACGAAGATGGCACAATTGATATACCAGAAGTTTTAAAACCATATCTAAATAAATAATTAGATACAATTTCAAAAAGTTTTTGGAGAGATAAGTTGAGCAGTGCAACATTTTTATTAGAAATAGGCGTAGAGGAACTTCCAGCAATTCCGCTACTTAAGATATTAGATAAAATAGAAAAATCTTGGGGAGAGATTTTAAAAGAGTATAGATTAGAGTGCAACTACAGTTTTAATTATACTCCTAGAAGATTAGTAATTCAAAGTAGCAACTTTTTGCTAAAACAAGAAGATAAAACATTAGAGCTATTTGGACCTCCTTTAAATATTGCATATAAAGATGGCAAACCAACAAACGCGGCTATTGGGTTTGCAAAAAAGTGTGGTGTTGATATAAGTGAAATCTCTACAGCTACAAAAGGAAAAAACGAGGTTTTATACTATAAAACAGTACAAAAAGGGCAAGAGTCTTCTAAACTGCTTGAAGAGATGGTTTATAAATGGCTAAAAGGTATGGATTTTGGCAAAATGATGAGATGGGGCAATTTGCAAGAAGAGTTTATTCGCCCTATTCGCTGGATTGTTGCTTTGTTAGATGATAAAGTTGTAGATATAAATTTATTTAATGTAAAATCTAGCAATATTACTTATCTTCATAGAATGAATGATATACCTTTTAAAGAGGTAAATTTTAATAACTATGAGAAAATATTAAATGAAGGTAGCGTAATTTTAGATGCTAAAAAAAGAGAAGAGATTATTATAAATCAAATTAAAAATATAGAAGAGAAAAATAGTATTGAAGTAGAGTTAGATAGAGCTTTACTTGCTGAGATTGTTGCAATTACAGAAAATCCAACTGCCCTGCTAGGAAGCTTTGATAAAAAATTTTTAGAGCTTCCGCCAGAAGTTATAATAACCTCTATGAAAGAGCATCAAAGATATTTCGCACTATTTAAGGATAATAAGCTTACAAATAATTTTATAGTTGTTAGCAACGCTCTAACAGATGACTTTAGCAAAATTATAGCAGGTAACGAAAGAGTTTTACGCCCAAGATTAGAAGATGCCCTATTCTTCTATAAAAATGATTTAAAAAGAGGCTTAAGTACAGATGGTTTAGAGCTTGTTCAATTTATTGATAATCTTGGAAGCTTAAAAGATAAAATTGAAAGAGAAGCTAAAATTGTAGAGATTTTATATGAGCTTTATAAAGATAAATTAAATAAATTATATGAAAATAAAGATGTAAAATCTCTTTTAATTCGCGCAATTAATTTAGCAAAAGCAGACCTTTTAAGTGAGATGGTATATGAATTTACTGAACTTCAAGGTTTAATGGGATATTACTATGCAAAAGCATTAGGGGAAGATGAACTGGTATATAGAGCAATTAAAGAGCAATATATGCCAACAGGCGATAACTCTAATCTTCCTAGTAATCTCTTTAGCACATTAGTATCTATGGCTATTAAACTTGATACTATATATGGTTTATTTAGCGTTGGCAAAATCCCAACAGGCTCAAAAGACCCTTTTGCTCTAAGACGCGCTGTAAATGGAATAGCTAGAATGGTAATAGCAAATGATTTACCATTTAATTTAGATGCAATTTTTGAAAAACTTAAACCTCTATATAAAGATTTTGATATAAATATTTTAAAAGAGTTTATATTTGAGAGAATCTATAAATTAACTTCGGTTAATCCATCTGTAGTTAGTGCGGTTTTAAGTAGTAATGATAGTGATTTAAACTCTATATTTAAAAAGATTGAAGCACTAAATAGCATAGTAGAGCAAGAAAACTCAAAAGAGCTATTTACTACATTTAAAAGAGTGGCAAATATCTCAAAAGATATAGATTTAAATAGTAATTTAGAAATTGATACCTCTTTATTTGAAAAAGAAGAAGAGAAAAATCTATATAATGAATTTATAAAAGTTAAAAATAGTAAATATGATGACTACCTAGATAAATTAAATGCTCTATTTGGACTAAAAAATAGTCTTGATAAATTTTTTGATAATGTTTTGGTAAATGCAGAAGATAAAATGCTCAAAAAAAATCGTCAAAATCTAATAGCTTCAATTTATAAAGAGTTTAAAGATATTGCAGATATTAAGGAAGTTACTATATAGGCTAATTTGTGAAAGATTATGATTTAGCAGTAATTGGCGCTGGTATTGCTGGATGTATGACAGCATATTATGCTAAAAAAATTGGTTTAAAAGTAGCTATAATCGATAAAGCTTCTATGCCAGCAACCGGTGGAAGTGGTGCGGCTGGGGCTTTTATATCGCCAAAACTTGGTAAAGAGACTCCTCTTTTAAACTTAACAAATTTGGCTTTTAAATATGCTGTAGATTTTTATAAAAATAATTTTAATCAATATTTTCACAATAGCGGTATAATAAGATTACCAAGAGATATTAAAGATGCCAAAAACTTTGAATATTATCAAAATATTATAGATATACCTAGCCAGATATTAAATAAAAAAGAGTTAGAAAAACTACACATAATTAACGAAGATATAGCTCTTTTTTTTAAAGATGGTGGAGTTTGCGATGCTCAAAATTTAACAAAAGCTTTGATAAAAGATATTAGATATATTCAAGCTGAAATTACCAATTTAGACAATTTACCAATTAAAGCAAAAAAAGTAGTACTAGCTACAGGTTACGAAGGTTTTAAAGGACTTGAGTATATGGGAATAAATGGTCTTTGGGGAAGTAGAGGAGATTTTTTTACAGATACAAAACTTGATATATCTATGCATAAAACTATCTCTATTTCTGCTACAAAAGAGGGTGTTATTAAAATTGGTGCAACTCATCTAAGAGCTAAAAATCCTACTAATGCTTGTATGCAGTGTAATGGTAAGCCATTAGATGAATTAATCTATAAAGCTAAAAAATTTGCAAATATTAATAATTTAGAATTAAAAGAGACTTTTTGCGGAATGAGAGCAGGAAGTAAAGATTATATACCACTTGTTGGCAAAGTTATAGATATAGAGTATATGCTAAATAGCTACCCTAAATTAAAAAAAGGATACAATAAAGCACCTTTAAAATATATTGAAAATCTATATGTTATAAATGGGCTTGGTGGAAGAGGATTTGTTTTAGCTCCATTAATGGCAAAATGGTTAATTGATTCTATTTTTTTAAATGAAACAAAAGATTTATTAGTTAATCCAGATAGACTCTTTTTAAAGTGGGTTAGAAAATTATAGCCAAGTTATTCACACTACTTTGTAATAAAGTTCCATCTAATGGTTTTTTATATCAAACATAAAGTTAAAGAATATACAATATATGGGTATATTAATATAATTTTATATTAATTCACGATGTGAAATTAATAGTGATTAAACTATTGCAAAATATGGATTTGAATATAAAATTAGTTGCATTTTATTAGAAATATCATTTTAAAATGAAAGTTTTAAAATTCTTTTTATAAAACCTATGTTTCATATAATAGTCAAGGGAGTTTTAATCAAGTGGCTCCGGATGCTGGATTCGAACCAGCGACCAAGCGGTTAACAGCCGCCTACTCTACCGCTGAGCTAATCCGGAATATTCAAGAAGCTTTATATGCTTTTTGTGTGCGGTATTATAATAAAAAAGATATGCTTTGTCAAGAGTTTTTGCAAAAAAAATCAAAAAAAATGCAAATTTGGCAATAGGTTTTTTTGTAAAAGGTAAAGGACGAGGGTTAAATGTGAAGATTACAAAAGATGAGAGTTTAAAGTTTAGAATTAAGAATTTAGTTTTAGCTTTTTTGACCCCAAATCTTGTTAGTTTACTGCTTTTTGCTCTAAATATCTTTTACAAAATATTTGCTATAATTAAAAAAACTAAAGGTTAGTTATGCCGCCTAAAGTTCCAAGCTATAAGATAGAAAATAAATTAACCTTTGTTGGCAGAGAAACCCAAATAGAGCGTTTTAAAGATATATTGCAAAATGCAAAAGATAAAGAGTGCTCTATTTTAAATATCTATGGGGTTGCTGGGGTTGGTAAAAGTAGCTTAGTAGATAAACTAAAAGAAGAATCAGCAAAAATTCCATCTACAATTTTTAGCCATATCGATTTAGAGCTAATAAAAAGCCAAAGCATTGCAAATACTCTTTTGGAGTTTGTGCGGTTTTTTAAAAACAATTTTGATATCTCTTTTGATGCATTCGAGGGTGCATATTTGATATATTTATCCAAGCTCAATCCGCATTTGGAGCTAAAAAAAGAGAACTTTCCATTTTTAAAAGAGAGCGACTTAATTACAAGTGCAATAGATACTTTAGCGCCAAATTTTACAAAAGGTATTGCTAACTTAGGTTATAAATTGGTCGAATATATAACTAATAGCCTAAAAGATATTGCAACAGAGCTTAATAAACTAAACTCTCTCGAAGCACACGAAATAGAGCCAAAATTAATAGAGTTTTTAGCAATAGATTTAGCAAAAAGAAAAAAAGATTACGGTACCAAAAAAATAATATTTTTCATAGATACCTATGAA
>CAZCOI010000202.1:0-6079 GCA_964500335.1 uncultured Nitratifractor sp. | reverse complement strand
TTGCAAGAAAAATACGGCGTTAAGGCAAAAGCGTACCCGCTTGATATTTTAGATTTGGATCAATTTAAAACCCTTTTTGAAGAGATTGATAAAGATTTTGATAGAGTTGATTTTTTCGTAAGTAATGCTATGATTTACGGCAGAAGCGTAGTTGGAGGATATGGAAAATTTATGAAACTTCGCCCAAAAAAAGGTTTAACAAATATCTGGACTGCAACTGTTGGAGCATTTGTAGCCGGTAGCCAAGAAGCGGCTAAAAGAATGCAAAAAACAGGCGGTGGAAGTATTGTTACTATAAGTTCAACCGGAAATAGAATTTATATAGAAAATTATGCCGGGCATGGAACGAATAAAGCGGCGGTTGAAGCTATGATGAGATACGCGGCGGTTGAACTTGGAGAGATGGGAATTAGAGTAAACGCAGTAAGCGGCGGACCTATTGAAACGGACGCTTTAAAAGCCTTTACCAATTACGAAGAGGTAAAAGCAGAAACTATTAAAAGAAGCGCGCTAAATCGTATGGGAACGCCTGATGATATTGCTGGTGCGGTTTATTTTTTATGCACGGATGATGCAAGCTGGATAACCGGACACACATTAATAGTAGATGGCGGAACGACTTTTAGATAATGTTAAAAGATGCATTAAATATTCCCAATATATTAGCCTTTATTAGGCTACTGTTAGCACCTTTAATGTTTATTTTGTTAGTAAATAGAGATTTACCAATATTTGAAGGCATACACTACTCGTGGTTAGATTTTATGGCTGGATTTATTTTTGTACTTGCAAGTGCAACAGACTTTTTTGATGGTTATATTGCAAGAGAGTTTAATCAAATTACTACTCTTGGAGCCATTTTAGACCCGCTTGCTGATAAAATGCTAACGCTTGCGGCTTTTTTGGGGCTTATGATGCTTGGCCGTGCAAATCCTTGGGCAATTTATTTGATTTTAACAAGAGAGCTATTTATAACCGGACTTCGAGTTAGCGCCATAGATAAAGGTATAGATATAAGTGCTAGTTGGATGGGTAAAGTAAAAACCGTATCACAAATGTTTGCTATAGGCTTTTTGCTTATGGAGTGGCCATTTGGAAATATATTACTTTGGATTGCTACATTTTTAACACTATACTCAGGATATGAGTATATTCGAGACTTTTTTAGGAATTCTAATTAAATCTATCTTATAGTTACTATTATATTACAATTCATACTTTTTTTTCGATATAATACATAAAAAATAATATTGTTTTGAAGGGATAGGAATGTCAAAAATTAAAATAGTTTTTTTAATACTCTCTTTATTTACCTTATTAAGTGCAAATGAACAGTTTAAACTATATAAATTTAAATCTGGAATGGTTTTTTATGATGTAAATACATCAAGTTTTGATAATAGGTTTAAATCTCAAGTAGAAGGAATAGCAAGACTTATTTTTGATGATTGGGGTTTAAAAGAGTTAAAAGAAGAGGATGTTAGCGAAGTTCAAGCAGGAGATTTTAACGAAACAAAAAATAGGCATACATTATATTATATAGATAATGCTACAGTTTATAGTGTAGATTTTACAGAAAAAAAGATATTTAAAAGTAGAGATTTAGATTTATTAACAGCAATTACACAAAAAAAAGATCTCTCTGATGAGAGTGTAAAATCTTTAATAAAACTTGGAGCTCAAAAGGTAGGTACTGAAAAAGTAGCTGGATATGAGTGTGATGTATGGGAGTATAATGACCAAATAGTCTGTTTATATGAAGGAATTCCTTTAAAAATTATTATTAAAAATGCTGGTTTTATTAGCCAAAGAACAGCAGTAAAAGCAATATTTAACGAGCCTATTCCACCAAAAGAGTTTAAATTACCTGAATTTAGCATAGAAGAGGATAAAAGTGCTAGTAGTCAAAGAGCTTCTATTGTAAGAGCTCAAGATTATATTGCCTCTATTTTAGATTTAAAAAAGCAGATGAAAGAGAGGGGTATTAATTTAGAAGATAAAAACACTTCAATTACACCTGACTTAGAAAAAGATATTATTAATGCATTAGGTAAAAGATATCTTCAAAAACAGAAAAAATATTTACCTTCTTTAATAAAAGCTATGAAAAAGGCTAAAGAGTGTATAGCTAAAGCAAAAAATGAAAAAGAGGCAAATAGCTGTTTAAAAGAGGTTAAAGATATAAATGATAAACTTGGTGATAAATCTCCATCATTTGATTTTAGCAATTTAACCGATGAAGTAAAACAAAAAGCTATAAAAGCTTTAGATATAGAGATTAAAAATACACAAGTAACAGCTGAGTGTGTAAGTAAATTTGATAAAACTACAGATGTTATAATTTGTACAGAAGGAAGACTAATGCCAAATGAAGGTTCAGGATTAACTCCTGAAAGTAATGGTAGTTTTTAAACTTCTATTTCATACTTTATAGGGTCTTTAAGACCCGCTTTTTTAAACCCTTTTAGCCTTAATCTGCAACTATCACAAAGCCCACATGCAACATCGCTATTTTTATAACAGCTCCAAGTGTGTTCTAATTTGACACCAAACTCATATGCTTTTTTTACAATCTCTTCTTTAGATAAATGAATTAACGGTGTATAAATTTGAATCTTCGTATCATCTTTTAATCCTAAATTAATTGAATTTTGCATTGAAGTTATAAAATTTTCTCTGCAATCTGGGTATCCGCTACTATCTTCTTCTACAACACCAATAAAGATTGCATTAGCTTCTTCTTTTTGAGCAATTGCAGCAGCAATTGATAAAAAAATTCCATTTCGAAACGGAACATAAGTTATGGGGACTCCTGGTTTTATGCCATTAGTAGGAATTTCTAAATTTTCATCAATTAAAGCCGAAGCCTTAATTTGTTTAAAAAAATCCAAATCTAAAACATATTTATTACTAACTTTTAAATCGTCACATATTTTATAAAAGCACTCAAGCTCTTTTTCTTGAGTTCTTTGAGAGTAATTAAAATGTAAAGCAATTATTTCAAAACCTAAACTTTTTGCGATATAAGAAGCTAATGCGCTATCCATTCCTCCTGATATTATACATACTGCACTATTTTTACTCATATACTACCTTTTTTCTTTATATTTTACTTAAAATTAGATAAAATAGCCAGATGATTTTGCTTGAAACAAATATTGATATAAATATTGATATAAAAAAATTAGAAGATATAGTAAATTATCTTGGTGTTATAAAAGATATTGAACTT
Organism: uncultured Nitratifractor sp.; assembly: GCA_964500335.1. Classification (GTDB taxonomy): domain Bacteria; phylum Campylobacterota; class Campylobacteria; order Campylobacterales; family Sulfurovaceae; genus JAADEQ01. The sequence continues at coordinate 2,847 of CAZCOI010000202.1, read as the reverse complement.
TTAATTGTTAGTGATAAAACTATACAAAATATTAATAAAGAGCATAGAGGTATAGATAAAGCTACTGATGTTTTAAGTTTTCCATTAGAAGATATAGAGCATTTACCTTTAGGCTCTATAGTTATCTCTGCTGATAAAGCAAAAGAGATTTCTCAAAAACTTAGCCACTCATTAGAAGATGAGATTATACTTTTATTTATTCATGGACTTTTGCATCTTCTTGGATATGACCATGAAATAGATAATGGAGAGATGAGAAGTAAAGAGCAAGAGATTATAAAAAAATTTAATTTACCATCAAGTTTAATTATAAGAAATAGTTAAGGAGGATACTTGTTTTTAGATGTAGTTATATTTATAGTAGCACTTTCAGTTTTAATTTATGGAGCAGATTTTATAATAAATGAAAGTGAGAAGATTGCTCTAAAATTTGGAATATCTGAGTATATAATTGGAGCTACTCTTATTGCACTTGGAACCTCTTTGCCAGAGATGGCGGCTTCAATTAATGCAAGTATTAATGGCAAACCTGAGTTATCTATTTCAAATATAGTTGGAAGTAATATTTTAAATATTACTTTGGTATTAGGACTTGTATTTATATTGGCAAAAAAGATTAATCCTAATAGAGATTTTTTTAAGAAAGATAGTGCATGGGCGCTTTTTCCGGTACTTATTTTTATAGTAGCTATATTAAATGGAAAGATAAGTAGATTTACAGGCTTTGTTTTTATGCTTTTAATGGGTGCATATATACTTTTTATAACACGACATGATAAAGATGTAATAGATTTAGCAGACATAGATAAAGAAGAATTACAAAAGAGCTTTAGCTGGGCTAAAAGTATTCCTTTGTTAATTTTAGGTTTTTTAATGGTAGTTTATGGAGCTGATTATACAGTTAGTAGTGCTTCAAATATTGCTAAATTTTTTGGTGTAAGTGACTGGGTTATAGGTGTGGTGTTAGTAGCACTTGGTACATCTATGCCTGAATTAGTTGTTTCTGTTAGCGCGGCAGTAAAAGGAAAAGCAGATATGGCAATAGGTAATATAATAGGCTCAAATATGGCTAATATTACAATAGCAGTTGGTGCGGCCGCTGTGGCAAATCCTATTGCAATAGATTTTAGTAAATATACATTTGATATTGTAACAATGCTTGTTGCTACATTGATGTTGGTATTTATTACAGTAAATAAGATGTATAGTAAACCCTCTGGAATATCTTTACTTATACTTTTAGCTATATTTATGGAACATACAATAAATAGTGTTATACAGTAAGTTTATTTACACTTACTGCAAACACCATATATATTTAACTCTAAATCTTCAATATCAAAATTTTCATTTTCTACAAGTGTTTTAGAGCTTTTAAAGATATCATCATTTAAACTTATATCTACTACACTTCCACACTTTTTGCATACCATATGAGCATGTGCTTCTTTGTTTATTTCATATTTTGATTTAAAATTATTTAATGCTACCTCTTTTAAAAGATTTTTTTCTAAAAGTGCAGTAACATTTTTATAAACAGTTGCTAAAGACATAGTTGAGTGTCTCTTTTTTGCAACTTCATATATCTCATCTATATTTGCATGTCCCATAGACTCTATTGCATTAAGTATTTCAAGTCTTTGAGGTGTTGCTTTAAGGTTATAACTCTTAAGCAGTTCTAAATTTCTATTTTCCATAACTTTACAAAATTATAATTCATCTACATGTTTAGCTAAGTATTCAGCAACACCTTGGCTATCTGGTTTCATAGCCTCTTGACCTTTTGTCCAACCAGCTGGACATACTTCGCCATGTTCATTTGTATAAAGCATAGCATCTACCATTCTTAACATCTCATCTACATTTCTACCAAGTGGTAAATCATTTATTACAGCGTGGCGGATTGTTCCATCTTTATCTATTAAAAATGAACCTCTAAGTGCAACAGAGTCATTTAATAATACATCATAATCTCTTGCAATTTGTTTTGTTAAGTCTGCAACTAATGGAAAATTAATTCTACCAATTCCACCCTTTTCTACAGGAGTTTCTCTCCATGCAAAATGGCTATATTGACTATCTACAGAACATCCAATAATATTTATACCTCTTTGAGTAAACTCTTTTGTTCTATGAGAAAATGCTATAATCTCACTTGGACATACAAAAGTAAAATCTAATGGATAAAAAAATAGCACTGCACCATTTTCACCTAAATTTTCATAAAGATTAAAATCTTCTACTATTTCGCCATTTGCTAAAACTGCTGTAGCAGTAAAATCTGGCGCTTTTTTTGTTACTAACATAATTATTCCTTTTAAATAATAATTTTTATTTGTATTGAAATTTTATCATTTATATCTTAAAGTTAAGTAAATATGGTATAATTAAGAATAATATTTAGGAATTTAGCCATGCTTTTGATAAATATGCAAATTATTATTGACCTTCCTTATATAGAAAGTTTAAAAGGTAGAAGAAAAATTATTCACTCTATTAAAGATAGACTTAGCAGATATAATCTATCTATTTTAGATATTTCTAGTGAATATGCAAAAGAGGCTGAACTTGCAATTGCTTTTTTAAGCTTAAATCAAAAAGAGTTCTCTAAAAAAATAAAGAGTATAGAAAACTCTTTAGATAAATTTATAGGTGAGATTGAGTATGAAATAAATTATGAGATATTATAATTTATCACATCCATTATAATCAAGAAGCCCGAAATCTTTTATAAATTTTTCGTCAATATCTATTACTTTTAGCTTTTGTAGTTTATCTAACACCTCTTTTGTGCAGTTTGCATCTTTTGGCCACTCTCTATTAAAGCCATCAAGCTCATTTTTATTT
>CAZCOI010000201.1:0-2469 GCA_964500335.1 uncultured Nitratifractor sp. | reverse complement strand
TTCTTTGTATAAATGCTCTTGGATTTATTACATTTGTAAAAACCATTGATGGTCCTAAAAAAACATCATCTTCTACCTCTACGCCTTCATAAATAGATACATTATTTTGCACCTTTACACCAGAGCCAATATTTACCTTTGAACCAACTACACAGTTTTGCCCAAATGAGCAATTTTTTCCAATAGTTGTATTAGATAGTATATGAGAAAAATGCCATATTTTTGTATTTTCGCCTATAACTACATTGTCATCTATGTAGGAAGAAGGGTGTATTTGTGTATTTGTTATTGGTTGATTTGTTGATTTGTTATTTGGCATTATATCCTGTTCTTTCAAAAAATACCAATAACTAATATACTATTTCTGCCCATTTTTGTCCTTTATAGTTTTAATAAATCCATTTAGTTTTTTTCCTAATAATTCTAAATCATTTATCATTTCATTATACTTTTCTTTATCGACTAAATCTCTTTTAAACAGTAAATATGTCCAATGTTTGCTTTCCCACAAAGAACCTCTTGCATTATAATAAAACTTTATGCTGTCTTTATAATGAAATCTACCATAACCTTCAGCTATATTTGCCCCTATAGAATCTATTGAGCGAATTACTTGACTTCCTATATTATACTTCAAGTCATTAGGTAAATCAATGTAAATTTTCCAAATAGTATCACTTAGTTTTAATGATATCTTATAAATCTCTAACTTACCCAATTCCATTTAAATCCCCAATAACCAATACACTAATATACCAATATACTAATTAACCAACTTACAAAACGGATGATAATTCCCTTTTAGTCCAATTGGCTCTTGGTTTCTAATAGTAGAAACAGTCGATATAGAGTTATACGCTTCATCTAACCCAAAGCCATTTCCTTTAAGTATCTCTTGGTAGCTTCTTGTATGTAGGTCGGTAAATCCACCGCTAAACTCTATCTCATCACCATCAACAGTGATGCTTCTGTAAGTTCTTTGCCCTTTATCTTTTACCTCTTGAGGTATATAATCATAGTTAACACTTAAAAACCATCTTACTGTTGCATTTTTTAGTTTAAAGTATCCAGCACTTGCATCTGGCTCTTTTAGGTGTACAATATTCTCTTCAACTTCACCAAATATCCAAGTTAACATATCGTAAAAATGTACACCAATATTACTTGCTATTCCACCTGATTTAGCCTCATCACCTTTCCATGAAATGAAATACCATTTTCCCCTACTGGTCAAATAGGTTAAATCAATATTATAAACTTTATTTGGATTCTCTTCTAACTCATTAGCTACTCTCTCTTTTAGAACTATAATAGAAGGGTGAAGTCTAAGTTGCAAGATATTATAAACTTTTTTTCCTGTCTCTTCTTCAATAATTTTTAATTGGTCAATGTTCCAAGTGTTAAGCACTAATGGTTTTTCACAAATAGCATCGGCACCACTCTTTAGAGCAAATCTAATATGTGAATCATGTAAATAGTTTGGCGAACAGATAGATACATAGTCTATCTTTTTTCCTGTATCTCTTCGCCACTTATCTACAAATCGGTCAAATCTCTCAAACTCTGTAAAAAAATCAGCCTCTGGAAAATTGCTATCCATTATGCCGATGCCATCGTACGGGTCTAGCGCAGCTACTAGGTTATTGCCTGTCTCTTTAATTGCTTTCATGTGTCTAGGTGCTATGTAACCGCTAGCTCCAATTAGTGCAAAATTTTTCATTATAGTCTCCAAGTTGGTTTTTCTACAATGCCTTTAATATCTATAACTATTGGCTCATCTTTGCTTAAGCTATTGTAGTCATTAGTTGTAATTGTTTTAAATTCGTTATGTCCAACTGCTACAATTATTGCATCATACTTTTTAGAATTTAGAGGTAGCTCATCTATAAACGGTAATTTTTTACTATCTTTATCGCTCTTATCAACCCAGGGGTCATAAATATCCATATTGCACTCAAACTCTTTTAGCTCTTTTATTATATCTACAACTTTTGTGTTACGCATATCTGGGCAGTTCTCTTTAAATGTTACTCCAAGTATTAGTATATTTGCACCATTTAATTTTTTATCTGCTTTTACTATATATTTTATAGTTTTATCTGCAATTAGTTTACTAATAGAGTTGTTTATCTGTCTTGCACCAAGTATTAAATTTGGTGTATAGCCAAGAGCTTGCGCTTTAAATGTTAAATAGTATGGGTCTACCCCAATACAGTGTCCACCTACAAGCCCAGGTGTTAGTTTAATAAAGTTCCACTTTGTTGCAGCTGCTTCTATAACAGCATTTGTATCTATATTCATGGTATCAAAAATCATAGCTAGCTCATTTATTAGAGCAATATTTACATCTCTTTGAGTGTTCTCTATAACTTTTGCTGCTTCGGCTACTTTTATGCTGGGTGCTAGGTGTGTGCCTGCTTTAATAATAGTATTATAAAGCTCATCAACTTTTTTTGCAATCTGTGGGGT
>CAZCOI010000200.1:0-2184 GCA_964500335.1 uncultured Nitratifractor sp. | reverse complement strand
TAAATTTGATGATAAATCTTACGAATTTGGATATATTATAGCAAAAGAGCATTGGGGCAGAGGCTTTGCAACAAAAATTGCATTGGCTCAAATAAAATTTATTAAAAGCTATTTTAAAGCAAGAGTTGTAGCAACTACGCACCCAAATAATATAGTATCTCAAAAGATTTTGCAAAAGTGTGGATTAAGATATGAAAAAGATATTTTTTTAGAATATAGAGGCAAGAGAAAATTATTTGTTTTAGATTAATTTTAGGTATAATTTAAAAAAGTAAAGGTGCTATTATGAATTTGCAAATTAAAGATTTAACGATTGCTCAAAAGCTAAATTTGTTAGAGGAACTTTGGGATAGCCTAAAACAAGAAGATGCAAATACATTTTTGCCAAGTTGGCATATAAAAGAGCTTAAAAAAAGAGAAGATGATATAAAAAACAACAAAGCTTATTTTATAACTTTAGAAGAGATGGAAAAAAATATAGAGCGTTATTTTAATGAAAATTAAGATATTAAATCAAGCGCAAGAGGATTTAATTAAAAGTAGAAAATTTTATAACTCTATTGATAAAGAGTTAGGGGATTATTTTTATCATAGTTTATTAGCAGATATTAAGTCTTTAAAAATATATGGAGGTATTCATCAAAAAGAGGGGGAGTTTTATAGATTATTGGCAAAAAGATTTCCTTATGCAATTTATTATAAAATTAGCAATAATATAGTTTTAATTTACGCAATTTTTGACACAAGAAGAGACCCAAAAAGTTTAGAAACAAAGTTAAAAGAGAGCAAATGAACTTAATTTTAAGTATAGAGAGCAGTTGCGATGATAGCTCTATTGCACTTACTAATATTGATACGCTAGAGGTAATTGAGCATCTAAAGATTTCGCAAGAGAGCAAGCATTGTGAGTATGGTGGTGTTGTGCCGGAACTTGCAAGTAGATTGCACGCTGTTGCTTTGCCAAATTTGCTTGAGAAATTTAAACCATATTTTAAACAAATTAAAGCGGTTGCCGTTACTACGCACCCAAATAATATAGTATCCCAAAGAATTTTGCAAAAGTGCGGATTAAGATATAAAAAAGATATTTTTTTAGAATATAGAGGCAAAAAAAAATTATTTGTTTTAGATTAATTTTAGGTATAATTTAAAAAAGTAAAGGTGCTATTATGCTTAAAAAAGAGAATATTTTAGCAAAACTAAAAGAGTATAAAAAGAGTAATAGCCAAATTGTTGAAATTGGAATTTTCGGCTCTTATGCAAGAGACGAAGCAAGCGAAAAAAGCGATATAGATATTTTTGTAAAATTAAAAAAGAGTAACTTATTTTTACTATCAAGAATAAAATTGGATTTGGAAGAGATATTAAATTTAAAAGTCGATTTAATAGAAATTAGAGAAAAAATGAATAATTTTTTAAAAAATCGTATTCAAAAAGAGGCGATAAGTGCATAATAAAGAGTTGGTAATTGAGATTTTTTATCAAATAAAAAATGCTATTGAAACTATCGAAGATAGATTTAAAGATGTAGATAATATTAACTATTTTTTAGATACTAAAAGAGGTCAAGAGAAATTAGATAGTATTTGTATGCAGTTTATTGCAATTGGTGAGAGTTTAAAAAATATTGATAAATTAACAAACAAAGAGCTTTTAAAACAATACGAAACTATTGATTGGAAAGCCGTTAAAGGGCTTAGAGATGTTTTATCACATCATTATTTTGATTTAAATGCCGAAGCAATTTATAATGTTTGCAATGATGATTTAAAAAATTTACATAAAACAATTAATCAAATTATAAGCGATTTAAAAGAGAGCAAATGAACTTAATTTTAAGTATAGAGAGCAGTTGCGATGATAGCTCTATAGCATTAACAAATATCGATACTTTGGAGTTAATTAAACATTTAAAAATTTCGCAAGAGAGCAAGCATTGTGAGTATGGCGGGGTGGTGCCGGAGCTTGCAAGCAGATTGCACGCTGTTGCTTTGCCAAATTTGCTTGAGAAATTTAAACCATATTTTAAACAAATTAAAGCGGTTGCCGTTACTACACATCCTGGACTTTCGGTATCTTTGCATGAAGGCGTTATTATGGCAAAGGCAATTAGTAGCTTTTTAGAGGTGCCAATAATTGGAGTAAACCATTTAATGGGGCATATCTATTCGCCATTTATCGAAA
>CAZCOI010000199.1:0-9457 GCA_964500335.1 uncultured Nitratifractor sp. | reverse complement strand
TAGAAGTGGTTTTGGAAAATAAAACGGGTTATGTAATAAAAGAGTTAAAGGTTAAATATAATAACGAAACTATTAAGATTTTAAATTTAAAAGATAAAAAGAGTGTAAAAATTAAACCCAAAAGCGAAACTTCGATAGTTTTAATAACAAACGATAAAAAAATAGAGTTGGAATCATATGTGGAAAACGGATATTTCGGCAAAATAAAAGTTATTTTTTATAAAGATAATATATTTGTAAATTCAAAAATCTGTTTGCCTTACGATAAAGATTGTATGAAAGATAAAAAAGTCATATTTAAAAAGAGTTTAAATAGTTAATATTATATTAAAAAATATATTACATTCTTTGGAGCTTTAGCTCCAAAGAGTTATTGTTGTTCTTGTTGCTGTTTTTCTATCTCTTTTCTTATTTCATCCATATCAAGAGCTTTAACTTGAGATATAATATCTTTTAAAGCATCTTCTGGTAATAAGCCAGGTTGTTGGAAAAGTACAATATTTTCTCTTAAAACCATAACAGTTGGAATTGATTGGATTTGAAAATGAGCTGCTAATTCTCTCTCTTCTTCTGTATTTATTTTACCAAATAGTATATCTGGATTTTCAGAAGCTACCTTTTCAAAAATTGGGGCAAATTGAAGACAAGGTCCACACCACGGAGCCCAAAAGTCTAAAATAACAATTTCGTTTGATTCAACCATTTGGTTAAAGTTTTGTGCTGTTAAGTTTTCTAAAGCCATATTAATCCTTATTTTTTATTTGTAACATTATGGCATAATGAGTTTAAAACTTATTGAAAAGTTATGAAAAATTGCTTTTTAGTTAAAATATTTAGCTAAATATATAAAATAATTCTGTTAATATTACAATTAGGGTATAATACATTTAATTTAAATTTGAAGGATATTATTTGATTTTAATAGCTGGACCTTGTGTAATAGAGAGTAAGGATAATCTATTTAAGATAGCAGAAGAGTTAGTAGAGTATAATGAAGATTGTACAATAGATTTTTACTTTAAAGCTAGTTTTGATAAAGCAAATAGAACTTCTATAGATAGTTTTAGAGGTCCTGGATTAGAAGAAGGACTTAAACTTTTAGATAAGGTTAAAAGTGAGTTTGGATTTAAAATTTTAACAGATATTCATGAAAGCAATCAAGCTCAAGCAGTTAGTGAAGTAGCAGATGTTTTGCAGATTCCTGCTTTTTTATGCAGACAGACAGATCTTTTGATTTCTGCGGCTAAAACTGCTAGTATTGTAAATATTAAAAAAGGACAGTTTTTAGCTCCAAATGCTATGGAACATAGTGTTAAAAAGGTTTTGAAAACTAGAGGATATAATGGAGATGTCAATTATGAAATATCCAAAAAGTATGGGATTTGGCTAACTGAAAGGGGAAGTAGTTTTGGATATAGTAATTTAGTTGTAGATATGAGAAGTTTAGTAATAATGGGAGAGTTTGCGCCTGTTATTTTTGATGCTACTCATTCTGTTCAAATGCCTGCAAGTGGGAGTGATAGTAGCGGAGGAGATAGCTCTTTTGTTGCACCTTTGGCTAGAGCGGCGGCAGGAGTTGGGGTTGATGGATTTTTCTTTGAAACCCATTTTAATCCATCTGTTGCTTTAAGTGATGGTCCAAATATGGTAAAATTAGATGAGTTAAGACAGATTATAAAAAGTATAAAAGAGATTCAATTAATTTCAAAAGGAAGTATATGAATATTGTAGAAGGAAACTTACAAGTTGATAGTAGTAAAAAAGTTGCAATAATTAGTGCTAGATTTAATCATTTTATTACTGATAGATTGGTAGAAGGTGCTAAAGATTTTTATGTTAGACATGGTGGAGATGAGAGTAAATTAGATTTAATATTAGTACCTGGAGCGTTTGAGATTCCATTTGCTTTAGAGAGAGCTTTAGCAAGTAATAAATATGATGGAATATGTTGTTTAGGAGCTGTTATTAGAGGAGCTACACCTCATTTTGATTATGTTTCTGCAGAGGCTACTAAAGGGATAGCAAATGTTACTTTAAAATATGGTAAACCAGTATCTTTTGGTGTCTTAACAGTAGATAGTATTGAGCAAGCTATCGAGAGAGCTGGAACTAAGGCTGGAAATAAAGGTGCTGAAGCAATGGGTTCATTAGTAGAGATGATTAATTTATATGGGAAATTAAGTTAATGGCTACAAGACATCAAGCAAGATCGGCAGTTGTAGGGCTTTTATATGCTTATGATTTAGGCAATATAGGCATTAGCAAGTTTGTAGATGAGATTTTAGAAGATAGTAAAATTAGAAATAGACAAAGGGAGTTTGCATATAAACTTTTTACAGGTACAGTTCAAAATTTAGAAGAGATTGATAACGAAGTAAAAAAACATCTTAAACAGTGGGATTTTGATGATTTAGGTAAAATTGAAAGAGCAATATTAAGGTTAGGTACTTTTGAGATATTGATAGATAATAATGATAAAGCAATAGTTATAAATGAAGCGATTGAGCTTGCAAAAGAGCTTGCAGATGAAAAATCGCATCAATTTATAAATGGTGTATTAGATGCAATTGGCAAGGAGTAGCTTTGAGTGCTATAGATATTAATAAAAGATTATCAAAGCAAGATGCTATTAATCTTATAAAAAATGGTGATTTAAAAGAGTTAGGTAGATTAGCATATGCAAAAAAGAGGCAATTACACCCTAAAGGTGTTACAACATTTGTAGTAGATAGAAATATAAATTATACAAATATTTGTTGGGTAGATTGTGATTTTTGTGCTTTTTATAGGCACGAAAAGGATAATGATGCATATATATTAAGTTTTGAAGAGATAGATAAAAAGATAGATGAATTACTTGAAATTGGTGGTACACAAATACTTTTTCAAGGTGGAGTACATCCTAAACTTGAAATTGAGTGGTATGAAGATTTGGTAGAACATATTCATAAAAAGTATCCTCAAATTACAATTCATGGTTTTAGTGCAATTGAGATTGACTATATTGCAAGGCGTTCAAATATAACTATTCAAGAGGTTTTAAAAAGGTTAAAAGATAAAGGTTTAAGCTCTATTCCTGGAGCTGGAGCAGAAATTTTAAATGATAGAGTTCGTGATATTATAGCTCCTAAAAAATTGGATAAAGATAAGTGGTTAGAGGTACATAAAGAGGCACATAAATTAGGTATAAAATCTACTGCTACTATGATGTTTGGGACTGTTGAGAGCGATGAAGAGATAGTAGAACATTTTGATGAGATAAGAGAGTTGCAAGATGAAACAGGTGGTTTTAGGGCTTTTATTATGTGGAGTTTTCAGGGCAAAAACACTGCATTGATTGCAAAAAAACCAGATATAAAAAAACAAACTTCTAATAGATATTTAAGATTATTGGCTGTAGCTAGGCTATTTTTAGATAATGTACCAAATATTCAAAGTTCTTGGGTTACGCAAGGAAGCTATATTGGACAAATGGCACTACTTTTTGGTGCAAATGATTTAGGAAGCACAATGATGGAAGAGAATGTAGTATCTGCGGCAGGTGCAGTAAATAAGATGAATCAAGCTCAAATGATTGAGTTAATAAGAGATATAGGTGAAAAACCAGCAAAAAGAGATACAGCTTATAATATCTTAGAGAGATTTTATTAAGAAGCTATATATTTATTAATATAAAGCTTAATTTAGAGGTTTATAAATGAAAAAGATTTTAGTAATATTTTTAATACAAGGATATTTAATGGCGGCAACACTTTTTAAAGTTAATGTTGATGGAGTTGAAGTTCCTGTAATTTTTGAAAAGGATAATAGATTACCTTTAACTTCAGTACGGTTTATTTTTAAAGATAGTGGTTATTTAGCTAGTAATAAAGCTGGTCTTGTGAGTATGAGTGCTAGTTTATTAAATGAGGGTAGTAAAAAAGAGGGTGCGATAAACTTTGCAAAAGAGTTAGAAAATAGAGCTATAAGTTTGAGTGTAAATAGTGGAAAAGAGACTTTTGTATTTAGCATAGAGTCTTTAAAAGAGCAGTTTAATTTTGCTGTAGAAAAATTGATTGAACTTATAAATGACCCTAACTATTCTAAAGATACTTTTAAAAAGATTGTAAAAAAAAGAGTTGCAGTTTTAAAGAAAAAAGAGGATAACTATGACTATATTGCAAGTAATGGATTAAAATCTATTTTATTTGAATCTACTCCTTTAGCATTGCCTTATCTTGGAACAAAAGAGAGTATAGAATCTTTGAAGCTTTTGGATTTAAAAGATTATATTAATACTCACTTACATTTAGATAATTTAATTGTTGTTGTTGGTGGTGATTTTAATAAAAGAGAGGTTGAAGATTTTGTAACAAAAGTTGCCAAAAATTTAAAAAGAGGTAAAGTTGAACCTCTTAAAAAGATTAGTGCTTCTAGTAAGATGAGTACTAAAGAGATACAAAAGCCAACAAAGCAAGCTTATATCTATTTTGGAGCACCTTACAATATGGATATAAGTGATAAAAAAAGAGTTATTGGCAAGGTTGCTTCTTTTATTTTAGGAAGTAGTGGATTTGGAAGTAGATTAATGGAAGAGATTAGAGTAAAAAGAGGTTTAGCTTACTCTGTATATTCAAGATTTAATGTTAATAAAACAAATAGTTATTTTAGCGGTTATTTACAGACAAAACTTAAAAGTCAGCAAGAGGCAATTAAGGTTGTTAAAGAGATTATTGATAATTTTGTTAAAAATGGTGTTACTAAAGATGAGCTAGAGAGTGCAAAAAAGTTTTTTTTAGGTAGTGAACCATTAAGAGTGGAAACACTATCTCAAAGAGTATATAGGGCATTTAATGAATATTATAGTGGTGCAGGACTTGGTTTTAGAAAAGAGGAGTTAAAGATTATTGAAAATTTAACACTAGAAGAGTTAAATAGTTTTATAAAAGAGCATAATGAAATTACAAAATTAAGCTTTTATATAGTTACAAATAAAAAGTAGATGTTTTTAGAAGAAGATATTCCACTTTTAAAGAAATTAAAAAAGAGAACTCTTTTAGATTTGGCACTAACTGTGCCAATACATTATAAAGATACAACTTTTAGTAAAAAGATAGTTGAGGGTAAAAATTTTATTGGATGGGCTAGGGTAGTTAGCTATAATATAATTAATTCTAAACTCTATTTAGAGTTAGAACTTCTTGATTTTAATAGAAAAATTAAAGCTATATTTTTTCAAACTACTTTTTATCATAAAGAGCTATTTAAGCTTGGCTCAAAACATGTAATAAGCGGTAAAATAGGATATTTTAGAGGAAATTTACAAATTACTCAGCCTCAATCATTAAAAGAGTATGGCTTAATCATTCCAAAATATAAGAGTGTTTTAAAAGAGAGTCAAATAAAAAGATTAATAAAAAGATATATTACAAAAGATAATTTAATTCAAACAGGATTATATTTAGATGAAGTAGAGACTCTTTTAAAATTGCATTTTCCAAACTCAATTGATGAGATTAAAAAAAATGGTGAATATAAAGATGAAGTAATAAAAAATTTAAAGTCAATTGAAGCGTATAACCATTTAGCAAAATTTAGAAAAAAAAGAGTTTATAATGAGCCAATAAAAGCTTTAAATAAGAGTATAGAAGATTTTATAAAGAGTTTACCTTTTAGTTTAACAAAAGATCAAATTAATGCAATAGATGATATAAAAAAAGATTTATCAAATAGTAAAAAAGCGGCAAAGCGTTTAATTATTGGAGATGTTGGAAGCGGAAAGACTATTGTAATTTTAGCTTCTGCATTAATTGCAAATAGAGATAAATCGATTTTAATGGCTCCAACCTCTTTATTGGCAAATCAATTATATGAAGAAGCAAAAAAGTTTATTAGTAAATTTATAAATATAGCATTAGTCACACAAAAAGTTGTAATTGGAGATTATAAAAGTGCAGATTTTATTATTGGAACACATGCGCTTTTATATAAAGAGGATTTACCAAAAGTTTCTTTAGTGATGGTAGATGAACAGCATAGATTTGGTGTTAATCAAAGAGCAAAATTAGATATACTTACAAGAGATGGTAAAAAAAGTGCTCACTATTTGCAATTTTCTGCTACCCCTATTCCTAGAAGTCAAGCTTTAATTGAGTCTGAATTAATTGATATTACTACTATTAAAACTTTGCCTTTTGAAAAGAAAATTGAAACAAAGATTATTAAAAAGAGTGATTTTTTTAATCTATTAGAGCAAATTGAGAATGAAATAAAAAAGAATCATCAAGTTTTAATTGTATATCCTTTGGTTGAACCAAGTAGAGAGATTAATTATACATCTTTAAAAGAGGCAGTAAATTTTTGGGAAAGTAGGTTTAATGGTGTTTTTGTAACTTATGGAAAAGATAAAGATAAAGATGATATATTGTTAGACTTTAGAGATAATGGTAATATTTTACTCTCTACTACTGTAATTGAAGTTGGTATTTCATTACCAAGATTAACTACTATTGTTATTGTTGGTGCAGAAAGGTTTGGGTTAGCTACATTGCACCAATTAATAGGTAGAGTAGGACGATATGGCATTGATAGCTATTGTTTTTTATATACAAATTTAAAAGAGACTCCAAAAAGATTAATAGAATTTAGTAATACATTAGATGGTTTTGAGATAGCAAGATTAGATTTAAAATATAGAAATAGTGGTGATTTGCTTGATGGGACTACTCAGAGTGGAAGGACATTTAAATGGCTTGATTTAAGTGAAGATGAGGATATTTTATTAATTGCTAAACAAAGGGTAAAAAAGTTAGCTTTAAAGTAGTATAGTTTTAATAAATATTGGTATAATTTAATAAAAAAATCTGGAGTATTTATGGATGTTTTAGTTGTAGGAAGCGGTGGTAGAGAGTATTCTATAGGTTATGCTTTAAAAAAAGATAGTAGTGTTGATAAAATCTATTTTGCTCCTGGTAATGGTGCAACTGAGGAACTTGGAGAGAATATTGATATAAAAGATTTTAATGAGCTTGCAAATTTTGCAAAAGAAAATAGTGTAGATTTAACTATTGTTGGACCAGAGGATCCTTTGGTAAATGGGATTGTAGATATATTTCAAGAGAATGGATTAACTATTTTTGGTCCAACTAAAGCTGCAGCACAACTTGAAGGTTCTAAAGTTTTTATGAAAAATGTACTTAAAAAATATGGTGTGCCAACTGCAAAATATATAGAGACTTCATCATTAGATGAGGCTATAGAGTTTATAAATAGTTTAAATGAACCAATTGTGGTAAAAGCAGATGGATTATGTGCTGGTAAAGGTGTAATAATTGCAAAGAGTAAAGAAGAGGCTATTTTGGCCGCTAAAGGTATGCTTAGCGGAGAGAGTTTTGGTGAGGCTGGATTAAAGATTATTGTTGAAGAGTATCTTGATGGATATGAGTTATCAATATTTGCTGTATGTGATGGAAAAGATTATGTTGTTTTACCTGCGGCTCAAGATCATAAAAGGCTTTTAGATGGTGATGAAGGTCCTAATACTGGTGGGATGGGTGCGTATGCACCAACTCCACTTATTAATGATGAACTTTATAAAAAGATTGAAGATAGGGTTATTAAACCAACATTAAGCGGTTTAGAAAAAGATGGTATGCCTTATAGCGGAGTTTTATTTATCGGAATTATGGTTGTAAATAATGAACCTTATGTTTTAGAGTATAATGTTAGATTTGGTGATCCTGAGTGTGAAGAGCTTATGGTTTTATTAGAATCTCCTGCAAGCGAACTTTTTTTTAAAGCCGCTACTGGAAAGTTAAATGAAGCTAAAATAGAGTTTAGTGATAAATATGCTGTTGGAGTTGTACTTGCAAGTAAAAATTATCCATATAGCAGTAGTGAACCAGCTGAGATAATTGTAGATGAAATTGTACATGAAGATTTGAAGAGTAATTCATATATTGCATATGCTGGAGTTAGTAAAGATAGTGATGGAAAGCTATTAGCTACTGGTGGCAGAGTAATGGTTTGTGTCGGCATTGGAGATTCTATTAAAGAGGCAAGAGATAGAGCTTATATGTTGGTAGGACAAGTACATTTTGTTGGTAAAAAGTGTAGAATGGATATTGCTTATCAGGCATTAAAAGATTAATTTAGGAGTTTAAGTGAGGAGTTATAATTACGCAACATTAGGTAAAAGAACAGTATCATTTGTAATAGATGATTTTACTGTTTCAATTTTGTTTGTAATAATATTTTATGAGCAACTATCGGTTATTACGACTCCAGAGCTTATGAAATCTTTTTTATTAAATTACTCTTGGGTATTGCTTTTGTTAAAATTAATCTATCATACATTTTTTATTGGGTATAATGGTATGACAATTGGCAAGTATATTGTAAAAATAAGAGCTATAGATGAGGTAACAGGAGGCAAGTTGCCTTGGAATAGAGCTTTTATTAGGGCTTTAGTTCGGATTATTGGGGAGAGTTTGTTGTACTTTACATTTATTTATGCGATTTTTGATAAAAAAGTACAAACTTTGCATGATAAAGTAGTAAATTGTGTGGTGGTGTCAAATGTTAAAAATTAGTAAAACCTTAGCAATTCTTTTAGTAGCTTCTAGTTTTATTTATGCTAATGAAGCTAAAGATATGGATGTTTATGGTAATGAGATAGTAGATAATGGAGAAGTTGTTAATATATACAATGGAGTTGTAATTGAGTATGATGGTGATATTTTAAGTGGGAAACAAGCCATCTATGATAAGGTCAATGATAAAATTATCGTTAAAGATGATGTAACAGTAATCCAAAAAAATGGTAAAAGAATAAGAGCTAATGAGTTGGTGGTTAATTTAGATAATAATCATATTTTATTTAAAGAGTTTTTCCAAATAGATACTGATGATGTATGGATTAGTAGTACAACTGCTAAAAAAGAGGAAGATGAGTTAAAGTTTAATAATGCACTTTTTTCTAGTTGTCAGATTAATAATCCAGATTGGTTTATTGGGTTTGATAAAGCAGTTTATGATTTAAAAACAAAAGATTTAAAATTAGATGATGCAAAAGTTTATGTTAAAGATATTCCAATATTTTACTTTCCATATCTATCTATTCCACTTGCAAAAGAGAGAAGAAGTGGATTTTTAAAACCATCTTTTGCTAGAATTACTGATGAAGGAATTTTATATGAACAGCCATATTTTTGGGCAATAAGTAAGAGTCAAGATTTAGAATTCTATCCTCAAATTAGAACAAAAAGAGGATATGGGTTATATATGGCTTATAGATTTTATCATGATAAAGATGCATATGGAATTATAAAAACAGGATATTTTAAAGATAAAAAGAGTTATACAGATAAATTTGATCTTAAATATAATAAACATTATGGATTAGAGATTGATTATACTAATCACACCTTAATAGATAGTTTATCTAAAAATGGATATGAAAATAAACTATATTTAAATG
>CAZCOI010000198.1:0-8985 GCA_964500335.1 uncultured Nitratifractor sp. | reverse complement strand
TAAAGCATATGAGACTTATAAAATCTCAAAAAAATACCTAGATGAAGCAGAAAATTTGATATTTTACTCTAAAGAGTGCAAAGATGCAGAGTTTTATCTATTAAATAAAATAAAAATCTTAAAATCCAAATAAGAGCTTACTCTTTTAGCTCTTAAATTTATAGTAGAAAATAACCAAATTCTTACAGATATCGCCTTTTTTGCTGGAATGGTTGTATATAGCACACTCTTTTATTTACTAAATAGATTTATAACTTTTAAATAGTATTTTAAATTACTTGAATATGATACTCTCTATCTCTAGGACCATCAAATTCACAAAAGAAGATTCCTTGCCATTTTCCTAAAAATAGCTGACCATTAACTACAGGCAATACTACTCTTTGTCCACAAAGCGCGGCTTTTATATGAGCTGAAGCATTCTCATCATCGCTAGCATATACAGCATCTGTTGGAGCAATATGGCTAAGCGAAGCTAAAAAGTCTCTTCTTAATTTTGGGTCTTGATTTTCAAAAAATAAAATTGAAGCAGTTGTATGACTACAAAAAATTGTACAAAGCCCATTAGTAACACCAAGTCTTACAACTTCCTCTTTTACCTGCTCTGTAATATCTATCATTTGAGTCTTATATTTTGTTCTAAACTTTATTGTTTGCATCAATCTCCCCCTTTAAAAATTTATGTAGCCACTCATACTCTTTGGTAGTTAAATATCTTGTTTTGCCTGTTGGCAAATTATTTAGCTCAATATTACCAAAAGCGACTCTTTTAAGCTCTACCACATTTGCATTAAAATGTGCAAAAAAGCGTCTTAACTCCCTATTTTTACCCTCATTTATCATAACTCTAAGCTTTGTATATTTACCGCTTACTCCTCTTACCATATACCCTAAAAATGGTGCAAAACTCATAGATTTAATTTTGCTTTTTTCATGAGCACCTGCTAGAGTATCTTTTATAGTAAGACCATTTTTCATAGCCTCTAACATCTCTTGTGTTACCATTTTATCAATTTTAAGGTTATAAACTCTTGGTAATTTGCTCTCCATTAGTTTAGTTGCAACTTTTATATTATCAGTTAGTAACAACAACCCCTCACTTGCAAAATCGAGTCTGCCAATTGGCGTGAAATGTCTAAATTTTCCAGGTAGTAGATGGTAGATTGTAGTTCTTCCTCTATCATCTTTTTTTGTAACAAGAGAGCCCTTTGGTTTATTAAAAACTATCATTGTAAGCTCATATTCACCTTTTGGCTTAATCTCTTTGCCATTTACAAATACTCTATCACCCTTTTGTACCTGGTAATTAAAATCTTTAATAGGAATTCTATTAATATTTACCCTGCCCTCTTCTATTAATTTATCAGCTTCTCTTCTTGAATATTTTGTATTGTGTGCTATATATTTATTTATTCTCACTCTCTATTCCTGCTTCTATTAAATCGTGTATATGTATTGCTCCAATTAATTTATTATCTTTTGTTACAATTAATAGCTGTATCTTTTTACTCTCTATAATTTTTAGCGCATCTACTGCTAAAATATTATCATCTTCAATAAAAAATGGCTCTTTTGTCATATAATTTGAAATATTTTTATTAATATCAAACTCATTAGTTGTTAAGCTTCTTCTTAAATCTCCATCGCTAAAAATGCCAACTACCCTATTTTTATCTTCTATAATTAAGTGTCCTAACATTCCGTGGTTCATTACCACTATTGCTTCTTTTAAAGGTGTATCAGGATTAACAATTGGCAACTTTTCTTTTGGAATTAAAAAGTGTTTTGCCTTTAAATATAGTCTCTTTCCAAGTGCTCCTGCTGGATGAAACTTAGCAAAATCTTCTCTTTTAAAGCCTCTAATCTCCATTAAAGCAACAGCTAAAGCATCTCCCAAAGCTAAAGTTAATGTTGTAGAGGCTGTTGGCGCAACACCTATTGGACAAGCCTCTTTTTTAACACTTATATCAATATGAGCATCACAAAATTTGCCAAGAGGAGTATTTTTACTTTTGCTCATTCCAATTATAGGCACATTAAAATTTTTAATATGTGGCAAAAGTTTTATAATCTCCTCACTAGCTCCACTATAGCTAATTGCCAATATTGCGTCATCTTTACCTATCATACCCAAATCGCCATGCATCGCCTCGCTTGGATGCAAAAAAAAGCTACTAGTTCCTGTACTTGCTAATGTTGCGGCAATTTTTGAGCCAATATGCCCAGATTTGCCAACACCAATTACAATAAGCTTACCTTTTATATTTAAAATAATCTCAACCGCTCTATCAAACTCCTTGCCAATACGCTCTTTAGAATCAGCTAAAGCATTTGCCTCTATATCTAAAACTCTTTTTGCAATACTACTTGGTCTCATTAAACTATAAATACCGTAGGAATTATAAATGGATAACTTTTATACTCTTTAACCACATATTTTCTAACTAAAGTTCTGATATCATCTTCTATAATTTTAGGATTTACACTCTTTTCTATAGAAGAGGCACTCAAGTGCATCTCTATTAATTTAGAAACTTTTTGTGCAAACTTATCGCTATCTTTTGACGCAACTAGTCCATGAGCCATAACAATAGGTTTAGATGCCAATTTAGCCTCTTGACCATCAATTTGAACAACAATATTTACAATACCTTCTGTTGCAAGTTTTTGTCTATCATGCACTACATCAGAATAAACCTCTTTATTGCTTTGATTATCAATAAATCGTTTACCTGTTTTTACAGTTTTTACCCTTTTAATATATTTTGGAGTAATCTCTACTTGATCACCATCACTCATTAATAATATATTTCTCTCATCAACTCCACAACACATTGCTGTTTTTGCGTGTGCGGCAATATGGTTATACTCTCCATGAACAGGCAAGAAAAATTTAGGCTGAGCAAGGCGAATTATAAGCTTTTGCTCCTCTTGGCTAGCATGTCCAGATACATGAATATCGCTAAACTCTTTATATCTAACTGTAACTCCGCTTTTTAACAATAAATTCATTAGCTTTGAAACTGAAGCCTCATTTCCTGGAATTGCACTAGCACTAATAATAACTGTATCTGTTGGCTTTAGTTTAATGTGTCTATGCTCATCTGTAGCCATTCT
Organism: uncultured Nitratifractor sp.; assembly: GCA_964500335.1. Taxonomy (GTDB): domain Bacteria; phylum Campylobacterota; class Campylobacteria; order Campylobacterales; family Sulfurovaceae; genus JAADEQ01. The sequence goes on along the minus strand of CAZCOI010000198.1, from coordinate 5,868 downwards.
GCTAAGTGCCGCCATTGTCTCACCTTGAGAACCTGTTGTAACAACTAAAATCTCATTATCTTTATATCTATTTACCTCGTGAGCATCAATAAAATGCTCTTCTCCTATATCTATATAGCCTAAGCGTCTAGTTGTCTCTATATTTCTTTCCATAGAACGCCCAATTACACAAATTTTGCGTCCATGTTTAACGCCTCTTTCCATTGCCTGATAGATTCTATGTACATTAGAAGAGAAAGTGGACATTATAACTCTTCCATTTGCCTTTTCAAATAGCTCATCAAATGTTTTGCCAACAACAATTTCGCTTTTTGTAAAGCCAGGAGAGTGTGAGTTTGTAGAGTCGCTAAATAGACAAAGAACCCCTTTTTGCCCATAATACGCCCATCTATGCAGATCCATAGTATAACCATCTACTGGTGTATGGTCTATCTTAAAATCTGCTGTATGCATTAAAATTCCAGCAGGTGTTTCAATTGCTAATGAGCATGCATCAACAATTGAATGGGTATTGTGAAGCCACTCTACCTTCATATCTCCTATCTCATAAATCTCTCTTTTTATAACATATCTAAAATACTTTTTATCTGCTGATAGCTTATGTTCATCAAACTTATTGCCAATCATTGCAAGTGCAAGAGGTGTTGCATAAATTGGAAACTTAAGCTCTTTAAAAAGATAAGCAATAGCTCCTATATGATCTTCGTGAGCATGAGTAATAACTATTGCTTTAATTTTATCTTTAATAGCATGTAAATAGCTAAAATCAGGCACTAAAATATCAACTCCATGCATTGTCTCATCTGGAAAGCTCATTCCAACATCAATAATAATAGCTGTTGTCTCAGTCTCAAGTACCGCAATATTTCCGCCAATCTCTCCAAGCCCTCCAAGAGGTGTAAAGCGTACTTTTCCGCCATTTGGGTTTATTTTTCTCCAAGGCTCCATGCGCTCTTGCTGAACTCTCTCGTTTTCTAAAATAGCTTTTCTCATATCAGCAGGAACACTACTATCAACCTTTATCCTTTTTAAACCTCTTTGCAATCTATTATTACTATTTTGCCTGCTGTTTGTTCTTCTGCTGCCATTTTGTCTATTTGATTGATTTGAATTTTTTCTGTTTTGAGAAAGGTTGCTATTTGTATTTCTATTTTGATTATTTTTATTTCTAAATGGATTTTGTGCTCGTTTTCTTTGATTACTATTTTGTTGTTCGTTTTGTTCTTGATTCATCTACTCTATCCTTTATTAACTTATATAGATGATGATAGATAGACAACTCAATTTCATGGGCTCTAGCCGTTTTTGCAATATTTAGATTGCTAAAAATCTCCTCCAACAGCTTTTTATCATATTTAGCAGATAAGTTTTTAAATAGTGTCTTTCTAGGTTGTTTTAAAGCGACCTTTAAAAACAACTCAAACTCTAAATCATTTAAAGTGTCGCTCTTTTTTATATATAGTATTGCAGATGTAACTTTAGGAGGTGGAATAAAAGCTTGTGGCTCTACTTCAAAAAGAATTTTAGCCTCTGCGACACTTTGAGCTAATATAGCTAAAGAGCCAAACTCTTTATCTCCTACAGAAGCTGAAAACTTCTTAGCAACCTCCTTTTGAACCATAACTATTATATTTTTACAGTTACTATCATGCAATGCTTCTAAAACTATTTTAGTGGCTATGTAATATGGCAAGTTTGCAACTAAATTATAACTACTATCATACAAACTACCACTCTGCTTTAAAATATCTTTACAAATAAGTTCTAAATAGCCACTCTCAATTGACTCTTTAAACTCATTTTTAAGATACTCGCACAGCCTCTTATCTACTTCATATGCTCTAACTCGCCCAACTTTTAAAAGTTGTCTAGTTAAATCACCTAAGCCAGGCCCAATCTCTACAATAGGCAAGCTATCTTTGGGCATCGCTTCGATGATTTTATAGAGTATGCTTTCATCTTTTAAAAAGTTTTGTCCAAACTTTTTATCTGCAATCTCTGCTAAATTACTACCTAAACCCCTATACATTTTACTAAATTTAGCTTAAAATAAAGAGCCATAAGACTCTTATAGATTATTTATTTCTACTCTACGATTTTTTGCGTGACATGCTGGTTTATCTATAGTACAAACTGGATTACTCTCTCCATAGCTTACTGTATCAATTTTATTTGCATCTACGCCACCATTAATTAGTAATGATTTTACAGCTTTTGCTCTTTTAAGACCAAGTGCTTGGTTATACTCATCTGTACCAAACTCATCACAATTGCCTTCAACTAAAATTTTACCACTTTTTACTCTCTCTTTAATTTTTGGCAAATCGCTCATTAATCTTTTTATCTGGTCATCATCAAGAGTATAAGAGTCACTTGCAAAATATAGTAGCTTATAGCCACTTTTACTTATACCATCACTTCCTAAATATTTACCATTACTACTAACTGCTCCAGCTTTAAAGCTATCTTTTCCATTTAAAGAGCCAGAATTTATTGAATCTGTTGGAACTACATCTCCAGAGATTGCTCCAGCACCACTAGTTGTATGCTTAGGCAAAGCAACAGGCATCTTTTTTGAACAACCAGCAAAAAATAGTGCAAATCCAGATAGTGCAACTATTAAAAATCTATTCATATGCTTACTCCTAACAAAAAAACTTTAAATATTATATCATAAAATATGAAAAGTTTTGTAAATTCTGATATACTTATACAATTAATTTAAGGTTTTAGGATGAAAAGTTTAATTTTTATACTTTTAATACCATTTTTTCTTCTATCAAAAGATTATACACATTGCGCTAACTGTACAAAATTTATTAATCATATGCACTATAAATATGGTTTTAGTAAAAGTTATCTTAAAAGCTTATTTGAAAATGCAACACATATGCAAAGTGTCTTAAATAGATATAATGGCACTCTAAAAAATGCTACAGATTATAGCTGGGCAAGATATAAAAGAAAAATTTTAATTCCTCAAAGTATAAAATTGGGCAAAAATTTTATGCAAAAATATGCAAAGACTCTTAAAAGAGCAGAACAAATCTATGGCATAGAAAAAGAGATAATTACAGCTTTTATTAGAGTAGAGAGCAAGTTTGGGTTATATGGAGGAGAGTATAGTGTATGGGATGTTTTAGTAACTTTAAGCTTTAATCCAAATAGAAAACAATATTTTTTTAAAAAAGAGCTTGAAAAATTTTTAATATTAACAAGAAAAAATAATCTAAATCCTCTTAGTGTAAAAGGCTCATTTGCAGGAGCAATGGGATGTGTGCAACAAATGCCAAGTATATACTTAAAATATGGCGTAGATTTAGATGGTAATGGTAAAAAAGACCCAAACTCAATAAAAGATTGTATTGGCTCAATCGCTAAATTTTTAAAATATAATGGATGGAGTAACCATAAACAAACAGTTATTAAACCTAAAATAGTTGGCTATGCTTATAAAAATTTAAGAAGTAAAGTACTAAGTAAATATAGCTTTGATACTTTAAAAAAATATGGCATTATAGCTCCATATAACGGAAAATTTTACTTTATAAAACTCTATAATAAGAAAGGTTACGATATCTATCTAGGTGATAGCAACTATAAAGTTATTACCAAATATAACCACTCAAAACAATACGCCCTATCTATTGCACTCTATGCAAAAGCTTTAAAAAAGTAAATAAGTATCGGGTAAAACCCGATTTAAATTAATTTTCTTCTATTACTATTAAAGGATTATTCTCATCTACAGAGCCTTTATAATACTCAACATAGACATTTTTATCTGCATTTGTTATATCAACAGCTCTACTATTTGATACATATTGAAATGTTGCTAAATACTCTACATTTCCATTAACAATATTATTTTTAAGTCTTATTTTATTTACTACATTTTCTGCAGTTTCATTCATATGATGATAAGCAATAGAAGTCATATCTCCTTCTAAAACATTAAAAATATTATTTTCTATAATACCCTCTGTTGAAGCTTTTAAATAAAACATAGAAGAGTTATATTTAGGATGAGTTAATGTAACAATATTATTTTTAAAAGAGTAATTATATACATTATTAAACGCTCTTAACATATATTCTGTTTTATTTCCATCCGAGACCATTGTAATATTATTATCTTCTACTACACTATTATAGATATTGTAATTTTTGCTACCATCAATAGAGATAGCCGTTTCAAAATATTTACCAACTTTTATTTTATTCGATTTAATTGTAACATTAGAAGAGAAGAAACCAATTGCCGCATAAGATGGATATAGAGTTTGATTATTTTCATCTCTGCTTTCAATTATATTATTTTCTATTAAAGTGCAAGGTGTAGTTAGTTTTATAGCTCTTCGTGTAAAACCGATTAATCTATTATTAATTATTTGTGTTTGATAATTACAACTTTGACTCTCTCTAATATTAGTAGGCACATCCATTAGAGCAATATAATCATCCTCTTCGGCATCTATATTATGAATATAGTTATCTTTTATAGATAAATTTGCTCCATCAATATGATTATAGCTTATAAAAATAGGCCAAGCTAAACCATAAGTTCCTCTTCTATCATCATGCAAAGTATTAACTAAATTAAAAAACTCATTACCTTCTATTTTAATACTATTATCACCACTATTAAATTGCGGGACAATTTCTATTGCACTTACCCTTTTTGATGATGATGTATCACTATACTTTAAATTGTAAATTTTAGAGTTTAAAATTGCTATATTTGCTCTTGATGATTCTATTCCAACATATGCAATATCTCTACCATCAAGATTTAAATTATCTATTGTTACACCCTCTTTGCCAATATATGCCATTTTAATATCGTTACCGCTCATATATAGCGTAAAATTATCATTGCCTTTTAATTTTACAGACTTTAAGATATTTACTCTTTTGCTTATTGGATAATTACCGTTTAAATCAAAAACTATCTCTTGATTACTATTTGCCGAACTTATTGCATCTTCTATAACATTAACATTATATTCACCATCTGTTAAAGATAAGTTAGAAATTTTAATTACATTATCGTTAGAATTATCATCTAAGTTATTATAACTTACTCTACTATCAATAACACTAGGATGAAAAACTAAATCTTCTAAAGTTAAAACTCCATCGCTAAATTGAACTCTATCGCCTTTAGCCGAATATGTTCCTTCTCTATAGCCGTTAGCAATTTTATCTTTGCCATCTCTATTTGAGATTTTATCTTCTATATATGTAAATCCACCCTGATTATAAATATTGTACTCTTCATATTTTCCACGATATAAATATAAATTATCGCTATCTCTTACTCCATTTTCAGCTCTATTATAAAAGCTATCATCGCCGGCACCGCCATAAACTATATCATCACCAGCACCAGAAACTATAACATCATTACCATTGCCACCATTTATTATATCACCAGTACCTAATTGCTCGTTATTAGTAGAAGTTCCATAAATTTTATCATTTCCGGCACCTCCATCTAAGTAAGCAACTCCTGTTGTTCTACCGGCTTGAATATAATCGTTTCCGCCACCTGCAAATACCGCATCACTTTTTGTATCTACATTTTTATATTTACCATTATCTTTACTTGCATAGATAACATCTCTTTTATCTCTTCCGATAATTAAATCGTTTTTACCCGTTCCGCTACTATAATAACTATTTACATTTATTATATTTTCTATTTTAAAACTTGGCAAAGTTATAGTAATATCCCCAAAATCGGATTTATACGAATTTGGAATTTCGTTAAAATCATTAGGGTTAAAAGCATTTAACTGTGAAAATAAAATTAAAGATGATACTCCTGTAAGTAAACTTTTTCTCATTTATCCCCCTTTATATTTT
>CAZCOI010000197.1:0-11086 GCA_964500335.1 uncultured Nitratifractor sp. | reverse complement strand
AATAGCGACCAAGATGGAAGTAGCGAAGAAAACAGAGTAACACTTTTTATAAATAGCGAGGCTCTAAATAAAATAGATAGAAATAGCGCTCAACAACAGTTAAAAGAGCAATTAGAAGGCAATTTTAAATCGGATTGTATTAACGATGCGCTAAATAAGTCTCATTATACATATGAAACATATTTTGAAAATGAAGTCGGAAGTTATCAAATTTTTAAATTTAATAGTAACGATTGTAGCGGAATAGGAAGCACTTTAAGCAAAACCTTATTTGTATATAAAATCGGCAATTTAATTAAAGATATTAATAATGAAGAGGTATTTGAATATGATGAGACAATCCAAAATCAAAATAGTTTTTATTCGGTTTTAAAATATAAAGATGGCAAATTATATATAGCAAAAGAAAACGGCGTAAACGACGGTTCGTCGCAAGAACATAGAGCAAACGATATAAGTAATTCGTATATTTTTACAAAAGAGTAATTTTTTTAAATGTGACTCTTAAGTAACTATTAGTTGTTATAATTAATATGCAAAACTTTTTTAAGGAGGACATTATGAAAAAGTTAATCTATTTTTTAGCGGTTTTAGGTTTGTGGTTTAGTTTGCTTGGTTGCGGCGGGGGAGGAGGAACCGCCCCAATAAAAGCTGGTGATTTGGTACAAAGTTTTGGAGACGGTGGAATTGTTGAGCATGGAGAGAGCAGTAAAAGATATAGAGTGCAAGATAGTGCGATTGATGATGAAGATAATATCTATGTTGTCGGATATTTAGATGATGGTAGCAATAAAGCTTTTATTTATAAATTTGATAAAGATGGTAATTTGCAAAAAGAGAAAGAGATAGCAAAAAATAGTGAAATAAAATATTTTTGCACTGCATATAAAAATAGTTATATATATGTAGGTGGTAAAGTAAAAATAGGATCAAATGACAATATTGTATTGGCAAAATATGACAAAAATCTAAATTTGGTAACATCTTTTGGCAATAATGGGTATGTTGTTTTTGCAACAGGGCTAATTGCATTTTCTTTAGCTATTGATAATAATGAAAAGTTGTATGTCGGTGCAATGAATAGTTTGAATAGTCCTGCATCAAAAGCATATCTATATAGATTTAATAAAAATGGTACTCAAGAGTTGGCCTATGGAAATAGTGGAGTAATATATAATATATCACCAAGTATGACAGCAAAACTGTATCCTGATAATAATGGAAATATTTATGTAGCAGTTGCAAAGATTACTCAATATGTAGAGTTACAAAAATATAAAAGCAATGGAACAAAAGATACTACTTTTAATACATTTGCAGTACCAATGTTTATTTTTTATGATTTAGCACAAAGTAGCGGAAATTTTTATGTAGCTGGAATTAAAAGTGGAAATTATGCAGCAAGGGTAGTAAAAATTAAAAATACTGGGATTATTGATGGCACTTTTGGTGTTAATGGTGAGATAGAGCTTGATGAGGGACAATTTGCTTATGCAAAAGCATTAAGTTTTGATAGCGATGATAATTTATATGTCTCTTATCATATAAGAGTAAATTCTGATACTTTTTTAAAACTTATTAAATATGATATTAACGGAGATATAGATACGACATTTGCAAATAACGGTAAAGTTGAAATTAGCGATTTTAATCCGATAAATAGCCATATAGATAGCGATGGTAATTTAATAATTGTTGGCGACAAAAAGGTTGGAAGCAATCAACATATTATAAAACTTGCAAAAATTCATTTGTAAAATTAGCTGCTATAGGCTAAAGGGAGTTGCAAATGTTTAAAGATAGAAAAGAGGTGGCTTTAAAGCTTGTAGATAAATTAATAGATTTAAAAGACTCTAATGCGGTTGTTGTAGCCTTGCCAAGAGGCGGGGTGCCGCTTGGAGTTATTTTGGCAAAAAAGCTTAATTTGGATTTTGATATATTTTTCGTTAAAAAAATTTCTTCACCTTATAATAGCGAAGTGGCAATCGGCGCAATTAGCGAAAACGGATATGTTTATTTAAATAAAGATGCGATAAATATGCTTAATATATCTAACGATTATATTAAAAATAAAGAGCTTGAAATTTTGCAAAAAATTAAAGAAAAAAGAGAACTTTATAATAAAAAAAGAGTATCTTTAAACCAAAAAACCGTTATTTTGGTTGATGATGGCATTGCAACCGGAGCTTCGGTTATTTTGGCAATAGAGGCTCTTAAAAAAGAGGGTGCAAAAAAAGTTATTGTTGCATCACCTGTTGCACCACTTGATGTTGCAAAAAAATTAGAAAAAATTACAAGATGCGAAATTTTAATAAAAGATGCAAACTTTATAGCCGTTGGCGCATATTATCAAGATTTTTCGCAACTTAGCGATATTGAGGTTATGAATTTATTAAATTCTTTATAATTTTTTACCTTCTTTTTTAAATGTAACTCTTAAGTAACAATTAATTGTTAAAATAATAAAAAGCAAAAGATTTTAAAGGTTGTGGTTTAATTTAATAAATTTTTTGCTTCTTTAAACTACTAAATCTTCTAAATCGTTTTGCTAAATTAAAGCAGGAGGATATTATGAAAAGAGTAATCTATTTTTTAGTGGTTTTAGGTTTGTGGCTTGGGTTAAATAGTTGCGGTGGCGGTGGTGGAAGTAGCAGTGTAGATAAAAAAGTAGGCTACGCGATGCTTGGTAATTTAGCGGATGCAAAAGTTGAAATTTATGAAGTTAAAAGTGATGGAAGTTTAAATTTAAAATGGGAAGAAAAGAGTTCTAACGCAAACAGTTTAAGCGAAATAGGAAAGTTTTATACCCATGCAAATGAGTTGCAAGATAATACTTTTTATCTATATAAAGTTATAGGCGGCAAAGATTGGGACAAAAATGATGATAATATAAAAGATAACAACTATACGATACATAGCGGTATAATTAGAGCTTTAGCAAAAGGTTCGGATATAAAAAAAGCGGGTAACAATTTTAAAGTTACGATTTTAAGCGAAATGCTATATAAAAGAGTTGCAAATATGCTTAAAAATTACAACACAAGAGATTTAAATAGCAAAATTAATCAAGAGTGTTCCAAATTAATACCGGGCGCTAAAGATATAGGTGCAATTATTACTTATGACCCTAAAAATGATAATGATAATTTATCAGATGATATTAAATTAGCAATCGATATAGAACTGCATCAACACTATTTTGGTATTTTTAGCGGAGTTACACTAAATAAAACATTAGCTACTTTAAATATAGGCGATAGAGTTAATAATACTATAAATTACGGAGATTATCTATTTGTATTAACAGAAAACAACGGAGTGCTAATATACAATATAAGCAATTTAGATTTTATAATGTATGTTTCTAAAATAGATATATACGGATTAGATAGCGCGGTAGTTTCGGATGATGGTAATTATATTTACATAACAACTTCAAACGGATTAGAAATATATAATATTTCCGATATTAATAATCCTACTTTTGTTTCTAAATTAAATTATGATTTTTGGAAGAGTTTTGGATTGTATAATTTAGAAATATCAAACGATGGTAATAAACTTTTTATTGCCGGTGGCAAGTTAGGATTAATTGTAGTTGATATAAGCGATAAAAATAATCCTACCCAAATTGCAAGATACGATACTAATAAAGCTGTTGTAGATGTAAAATTAAGTAGCGATAATTCAAAAGCTTATATTGCCGATTATGGTGCCGGTTTAAAAGTTTTGAATATTTCTAATTTAAATAATATTGCGCTATTAGCAGAGTTTACACAAACAAACGGTGCTACATCTGTTGCACTATTAAGTAATGAAACAAAAGCTTATGTTGCCGATTATGCAAAGGGATTATTTGTTTTAGATATTAGTAATTTGTCTAATATTACAAAAGTTAAACAAATTAATAGCACACACGGATACGATGTAAAACTATCTTTAGATCAAAATACGGCTTACTTTTTAAACGATAGAGGAGTGGATGTAATTAATTTAAGTAATTATAGTATCGCTTATACTTTAAAGGTTAATTGTAGCTCGAATAATATGAGTATGGATATAGATAAAACAAAACTTTTTGTAGGGAATATAGGTTCACTTTGTAATATAAAAGGTGTGGAGATTATAGATTTAAATTAAAGGACTTACTATGAAAAGGCTAATTTTATTAATTGCAAGTTTATTTATAATTATTGGTTGCGGTGGGGGAGGAGGTGATACGCCTATAAAATCGGGAAGTTTCGATAAGAGTTTTGGAATTGAAGGGAAAAGTGTAAATTTAAACACTATCGGTGCCAAATCTATTAAAATTGTCTCAATAGGCGAAGATAGTAATCATCGATTGTTATTGTGTGGTTCTAAATTTGATGGGAGCAAATACTATCCGCTATTAATAAGATTAAACGAAGATGGAACCATAGACGACACTTTTGCAAACAACGGATATTTTATCTATACAAACAATAGAGGAAGAATTATTAAAATTGCAGTAGATGGCGATTTTATATATTTGGCATTTAATTCAGACCAAGATGGAAACTCGTATATAATCAGACTAAACCAAAACGGCAGTATAGATACGACATTTGCAAACAACGGATTTTATAAAGTAGATAGTTGGATGTTGGAAGATATGGAGGTTCAAGGTGATTATATCTATTATGCATACAACTATTTAACCGGGACAGGATTTGCTGTTAATTTAACAAAACTTAATAAAAATAGTTTTACTAAACATTCAATAAATTTGGTTGATTATTTTATTGATGATTTTGCAATCAAAAATAACGCAATTTATATAGTCGGTACAAAAAATGACGATGTTTTCGTTAAAAAAATATTTACAAATAATCTAAACTACGATTATAGCTTTGGAAACAATTCGGAAGCAATTTACGATAGCGGCAATCAAGATAACGGATATAAAATAGCGATAGATGGCGATGATAATTTATATATGTTTGATGAACAACGAGATGCGGCAGGACATTTGGAAGGTAGGGCTTTAATAAAATTTAATAATAACGGTGAGTTTGATACGACTTTTGCAGATTCGGGCGAATACTCTATGCCAAGCTTTACTGCATTAGCCACAAAAGATAATAGTTTGTATGTCGTTGCACATAAAATAAATTACGAGGAAGCTTATATCATTAAATTGGATAATAGCGGTAAAAAGGTAAGCAATTTTGCAAATGACGGCACTTTTACCCTGAAAGAAGATGAAAACGATAATTATATATCAATAATTTATATAGATTATCAAGGAAGAGTGGTATTTGCTTATAATTATGATATGTCACCAAGCAAAACATACATAGGCAGATTAAACCCTTAAAAAATTAGGAGGATTTATTATGAAAAAGCTAATTTTATTAATTGCAAGTTTATTTATAATTATTGGTTGCGGCGGGGGTGGTGGCGACAGCAATGATAGTAGCGATACAAATAGTAGTATCGATAATAACACCACGCCATCTACCAAAGCTTTAAAAGTTGGGGTAGATAGAGAGGCTTGTAAAAATATTACCATTTTGCCAAATGCTATTTATGTTGCACCTAGTGGAAGTAATAGCAGTGGTAATGGCAGAAAAGCAAACCCATATAAAACTATTTTTTATGCAATTTCAAAAGCTCAAAGCGGAGATATGATTGTATTAAGAGGCGGAACATACAAAGAGCTTCAAGAGCTTAGAATTAGAGTCTCTAACATTACAATTTCTTCGTATCCCGGTGAGTGGGCAATAATAGATAGAACAAATAGCGGTAGCGCTAACGATTGGGATAGCGGAATATATTTAGATGTAGATAGTGATGGTTCAACTATTGAGTGCTTAGAGGTAAAAGGTGGCTTTTACACACTATCAACCGAAACAAAATGGGACTGGGATGAAGCCGATAAAATGGGTGCAACAAATATTACGGTAAAAAATGTAAAACTGCACGAAAGTTATGCCGATGTTGTTAAAATAAAACCAAATTGCGATGATTTTAATATAAGTTATAGCGAAATTTACAACTCTGGCATAGGGCAAGACCCAAACAATTGTAACGCCGAAGGGGTCGATAATGTAAATGCCGATAGAACAACGGCGTCGCATCTATATATTCACAACACTTGCTCTAATGCAATATACTTTAAAGGTGGCTCAATTGGTAGCGTTGTAGAGTATAGTATTATAGAAAATACAGGCGAGGGCGGCATTTTGCTTGGGTTTGATACATCACCGGAGTTTTTCGATAAGGCTGTAAATCCAAATATGTATGAAGCAATAGATTGCACAGCAAAACACAATTTGATAAAAAATACAAATTTTGAAGGTATCGGTTTTTATGCAAGTAAAGATTGCAAAGCAATTAATAATACAGTTGTAGATAGTGCAAAAAAAGAGCATACTCCAATATATTTTGGGCTAAGCTATCAAGATTGGGAAGCAGATGCAAAAAGACCGCCAAATATAAATCCAACAGTTCAAAAAAATATTATTTATCAACAAAGCAATCTAAGCAATATTTTATATATTCGCCATAGCGATGATTTAGGCGGTTTAGATGCATTAAGTGGCACTTTAAATATAGATTATAACTGCTATTTTAATAAAAATGCTACAATAACATTTGAAGATGCAATAAATAATTGGCAAGGCAATTTTAATAGTTGGAAAGCGCATATACAAAACGATTACAATTCTCTCGAAGTTAATGCGGCTTTAGACAAAGATTTTTTGCCAACAGCTAACGAATGTAAAGATAAAGGATTTTAAATGAAAAAATTACTGATTTTAAGTTTGATAATTACTTTTGCAATAGGCTCGATTACAGATATTGCATATAAAGAGTATAGAGCAAAGCATTACAGAAAGGCTTTTGAGCTTTATAAAAAGGCGCATAATCAAGGCATAAAAAAAGCAACTTACAACTTAGCGGCATTTTACGATAAAGGCATAGGGGTAAAAAAAGATAAGCAAAAAGCAATAGAGCTTTATAAAAAGTTTGTTAATAGAGCAATAACCGAAATTTATAGAGGCGAAGTTTGTGTAGATAGCTTAAAAAAATACTACATTCTTGCACTTAAAAGATTAATTTATTACAAAGTTGATGATTATAAAAGCACTTTAAATATATTAAACAAAAATTGCAATAAGAGTAATAAATTTATAAAAAAATGCCCTTATGCTAAAGTTATTCCAAAAAAATATAGATTAAATTTAAATATGTTTGATTGTATTTTATATAAAAAGTATCCAAAAAATATGAAAAAGATATTTTTTTATCAAGCTTTAATAAAAAAGGCTCAAGATAGAGCGCAAATGTATGATAAATATCAAAAAAAGCTACTAATTTACGCAAAACCGATTTTAAAATACTACCTATACAAAGAGATAAGTTGCGTTAAAAAAGCTAAAACAAACGGTGATATTACAAAATGTTACGCAAAATATATATCAAAAAGAGATGAACTTTTATTAGAGTCTAATTATGGCAATTTTGCAGATAGCAGACATCTATTCTCTACAAAAGAAGAGAAAAGAAAAAGAGAAATTTACGAAAAACAGATTGCTACTAAAGAGAGAAAAAACGAAGTAATCGAGAGTATAAGAAAAGAGATTAAAGATTTATAATTTTGCAACTTAAATAGCAAAATTTTTTTATAAGGCATATAAAAAAGATTAAATTAAGTATATGTAAAAAGATTGTAAATTAACTTTACACTTTAAAAGCTTTTTTTAAAGGCTATAGTATCAAATATATATTATATTTATTGTAAAGTTAATTTACACTAAATTAGTTTGTAATTTTTAAGTTTATTTTATTTACACTTAGCTTGACAATATCTTTACATGCATAAAAAGTTTACCATTTTACGTATTTAAAATATATTATATTAACTTTAAATTATTATTTAGATATTAATCTATTATTATACTTTTTTTGTTAATATTTTAAAAAGTTTATTGGATGTGGAGAGTTTATGTATAAAATTGAAGAGATTACTATGTTTTCGAATCTTCCTAAAGAGATTATTAGAAAAATAAAAGATAAAATGTTTGTAAAAGAGTATCTAAAAGATAGTATAGTCTTTTATGAGGGAGACAGAGGAGATAGTATATATATTATTTTAGAAGGCAAAGTAAAATTATATAAAACTACTCCAAAAGGAAACCATATCCATATAAATGTACTAAAAGCACCAGAGCTAATTGGAGAGTATGCAACATTTGAAGGAGTTCCATTTCCTGCAACTTGTGAATTTATAACAGATGGAGCTATTGGAAAGATTCCTTACACTTTTATAAAAGAGGAGCTTCTCTCAATTCCTGATGTATCGGAAGCTATTATAAAATCTTTAACAGCTAAAGTACATTTGCTCTCTATATTAGTTCATCAAGAAACTGTACTATCAAGCGAAGCCAAAGTTGCTGATACTATTTTAAACAGAAGTGAAATATTCTTAAGATTAAAAAATAGTGAGATTGCAGATATTTTAAACTTAACACCAGAGACACTATCAAGAATACTTTCTAAATTTAAAAAAGATAAGATTATTGAGTATAAAAAACAGGAGTTAAAAATATTAGATGCCGATAGATTAAGATTAATTTTATCAACTAATAAATTTAAAGAGTGTACAAATTGTATATTGCAATATAAAGAAGAGCTAGGGTTAAAATAGATGGATAGTTTTATTGCCCTCTCAAAAGCCTCTAAAGAGGTTTTAAAAATAGCCACTCTTACATCCTCAATGCCTGTTAATTGTATAATTATTGGTCCTAAAGCTGTAGGTAAAAATCATTTAGCAAAAGTTGTTGCTCCAAATGCAAAAAGCTATAAAGCGCAAGATTTACAAAAAGCAATCAAAGATAAAACAATAGATTTAAATACAATAAATGAGATAATTATTTTAGATATTCATAAGTTAGATAGTATAAGTTATATTTTAGAGATATTAGAAGAGAACAATATAAAAGTTGTAGCAACAGCAACTGCTTTTAAAGACTCTTATAAAAGCTTTTTTCAAGCACAAATAGAGGTACCTCCTCTATCAAAGAGAGCTGAAGATGTAGAGTTTTTAAAAAAAGAGTATATAAAAGAGGCTAAAAGAGTATTTTTAATTGATGAGGAGATTGATGAAAATATCAATTTAGACCTATCAAATAATGCAATTTCGCTAAAAAAATCTATTTTTAAGAGCATTTTATTTAATTCTCTAACAAAAGATGATATTATTAATATATTAGAGAAGTTTTTACTTAAAGAGTTTGAGCAAACAAGCTCATACAAAGAGCTTTTGCCAATATTTGAAATTCCACTCTTAAGAGCAGGTAAGAAAAAGTATAAGTCGCAATTGCAAATGGCTAAATATTTTGAGATTAATAGAAATACTTTAAGAAAAAAGTTTATTGAGAATAGGGTAGATGAATAGCTTAATTGAAAATAGCATAGAGCATGATTTAAACCCATTTATTATATTCGATTCAAATGCAAGAGTAATAAAATATAATACAGAAGCAGAATATCTATTATCATTAATTTGTGCTAAAGAGCTTTATGATTTTGCTCTAAATTATGCCCCTCAAACTTACGGTTTTAATAATAGCTATATTGATGTTGAGTTTAATAGAAATCACTACTACGCAATAATGGTTGGATATGAAGATGATAAATATTTAGCAGTAAAGTTATATAAAAGTGTAGATACTGCTAAAAGCCAAAGTACAAAAAAAGAGTTTTTATATAGCACAAACTTATATGCTCTAATTGAAATAGCAATAAATAATACTTTAAAAAATAGTAAAATTGTAAAATATCTTGATCCATCTCTTCCAGATGTTTTACTTAATACAAAAGCCTTTTTAAATCTTTTAAATGGTGTATTTGAAAGCTTTAAAGACTCTAAGCGTATTGAACTCTCACTTAAAATTAAAGTTGCAGAAAATATGGTAGTTGATAGTAAAAGATATCCTGTTTGCTCACTAAGTGTAAAATCTGATACTATCAATTTAAATAAAAACCTCTCAAAATTAAGTAAAAATACAAATGCTCTAATTTTTCAAAAGAAAAACTCTATAATAGTAGAGTTTCCTCTAATAATAGAGCAATAAAGTCTATATCCAAACTCTTTTGATAATATTTCTATCTTTTGCTATTGCGTAGCTAACCACTCCAACTATATGCATAATAATTAAGGCTAATAGTGTATAAGCACTTATTGTATGAATTTGACCAAGAATAGCTGTAATACCTCCAGGACCGCTATAGACACTTGGCTCTTTTCCAAAGATTAAAACTTGTCCAATATTAGCACTTTTTGCAGTAGCCGCACCACTAATTGCGCTAAGTGCAATAAAAATATATATTAATTTATGGTTTAAATTTACTAATATCTCTTTTTTATCATTATATATAGGTTCAAGCTTTAGCTCCTTTTTTACCATAAAAAATCTTACTAATAGTAAAATAAATACTAAAAATCCCATAATCATATGCATTTTAAATGGAGCCAACTCTGTACCATTTTGTGGAAGATTTGGCAGATTTACTAACCCTCCAATTAAAACTAAAGCAATCAATATTGCATGAATCCAATGAAGTAGTGCAAATTTTTTTGAATATTTTTGCATAAATTTCCTTTTTTTTGAGAGAAGTTTAGCAAAATAATATGAATTGTTTATGAATTATTTTAAAAAGAGTTGAAATTTTTAGGAAAAAAGAGGGCTTATAGCGCCTCTTCATCCTCTTCGCCTGTTCTAATTCTAATAACTTTTTCAACAGATGAAACAAATATTTTACCATCACCAATCTTTCCTGTGCTAGCAGTCTCTTTGATGATATTTACAGTTTTGTTTACATACTCTTCACTGCTTACATATATTTCGATTTTAACTTTTGGGATAAAATCTACAACATACTCAGCACCTCTATAAAGCTCGCTATGTCCTTGTTGGCGACCATATCCTTTAACTTCTGATACTGTCATTCCCTCAATTCCAGCCTCTACAAGAGCCTCTTTTACTTCATCTAGCTTAAATGGCTTGATAATTGCTGTAACTTTTTTCATTGCCTACTCCTTATAGATTTATAGCTT
>CAZCOI010000196.1:0-1849 GCA_964500335.1 uncultured Nitratifractor sp. | reverse complement strand
AAATATTAATAATAGTCCAATTAATATTTTATTGTTTTTCATAATCTTTTCTCATACATAAATATTGACACCGCCAAAAAAAGTAGCGGTAATGAGTAGTTAGAGTGTATAAACGATAAATACACCGCAAATATTCCAACTATCCAACCTATAATTTTTAATGCCGTTTTATTTTTCATTACTTAACTCCTATATCATCTAAATGTATATTATACAGCTCTTTTATAATAATTACTCCTGACTCTATAGGTAAAAATTTTGGAATAATCAAATCTAATGATTTATCTATATAAGTGTCTAATAAAATTCTTTTTGCTGATGTTTCTTTTAAAGAATATAACATTGATTTTACTCCTATATTAGTAATTCCAAGAAGAACTGCAGCAGGTTCTAATCCAGCATATGCAGCATATAAACTAGCAACCGATGTAACATTATCAATTCCTTGTAAACCTTTAATTAATGCTTTTCTATTTTTTACTCGCTCCCAAGCTCCAAGCTTGGGAGTGCATACACTAAAGCTCAAAAATCATATTATATCAAACTCTTTATATATGCAACCACAAAAATTTATTTAGCAGTATAAATATTGTAAATATTATCATATTACGGGTAAATTTAAATAGTTTTTGTTTGGTTATAAGAGAGGCTAATCTATCTATGCCAAAGTATTTGATAGAAAGAATTAGACCTACAAGCCCAGATATAGAGCCGCTTAGTGCTAAACCCATTGCACCTAGTGGTTTTATAAGAGCTGCAGCGCTTATAGCAAAGACCACAAGAGCATAGGTTGCGTTTTTGGCTGCTTTGTTTTGCATATGGTTAGCATAAAGCCACAAGTTAAAGAGCTTGCTAAGACCATAAGGAATAAGCCCAATCATATACATCTGAAGCACCCAAGATACCTCTATAGTATTCTCTCTTGTAAATGCTCCATGCTCAAAAAGTAGCCATATAATCTCTTTTGAAAAAGCCATTGCACCAAGTGTTGCGGCACTTAGCAGATACATAAGTAGCCAAAAGCCACTTCTAAATTCATTGAGCGCTACATCTATCTCTTTGGCTTTTATTTTTTTAGAAATTGTTGGAAAAATTGCAACTGATAGCGCAATGGCAAATAGAGCAAGTGGAAGTTGAAAAATTCTATTGGCATAGTATAAGTAGCTAATACTACCACTAACCAAAAACGAAGCTAGCCAAGTATCTAAAAAGCTCATAACCTGAGCAGTAGAGTTGCCCCAAATTGCTGGTAGGAAGTTTTTGAAAAATCTGCTGCTATCTTGTTTTACTTGCTCTTTTTTCTTAGAGATATTGCTAGCTCCAATTTGAAGCATTTTTAACATTTTGAAGCGCTTTGCCACTACTATATGCAAAGCAACTTGCAATAATCCACCAGCAATTACACCCCAACTAAGAGCTAGCAAAATCTCCTCTTTAGAGGCATCTTTGTATAAAAGCATAGCAACAATTAGCGCAATATTTAAAAGCACCGTAGCAAAAGCAGTAGTTGCAAAATGCTCTTTGTATTGAAGCAAAGCACCCAAAAAAGTAACCACAAAAATAAGTGGCAAATACCAAAACTGAATTGCAACATACTTTGCACTCTTTGCCAAAACATCGCCACTAAAACCTGGTGCTATTACTTTGGTAATATATGGTGCAAATAGATTAACAATTAGTGCCAAAACTACAATTGCTCCAAGCAGTTTTAAAAATACTTTTACACTAAATATACTTTTATATTTTGCAGCAATAAAAGATGGCATAAAGCTCTGAGCAAAAGCCCCCTCTCCAAAAATACGGCGAAAGAGATTTGGCAACTTAAAAGCAACTGCAAATATGTCGCTAT
>CAZCOI010000195.1:0-6114 GCA_964500335.1 uncultured Nitratifractor sp. | reverse complement strand
AAGTTCCTGCACCATTAATTTTAGATGCTTTTTTTAAAAAATAGAAATTAAATCCATGCGTGTTACTATTTGTAATTGAATGTATAGTATCTATTAAATTCCAAAGCCCATCAAGCAAATTTTGCTCTTTTTTATATCCATTATATACAATATTTTCAATACTATCAATCTCTTTAAGGCGCTTTATTGTAAAAAAAATATCTATAACATCTTGCGGTTTTTGAAAGCGGTAATAGTAACCCTTTAGCTCTTTTTTTATTCTATCTTCGCTACTATCTAGCAAAGAGAAATCTAAGCTATCTAAAAACTTTACTATTAATTTGGCATTGCCATAGGCAAATAGAGCGCAAATTAGAGCAATATATTCATTGTTGTATCGCTTTGCTACCATAAGTGGGTCTGGTTTATCGTAGCTTAGCTCTAAAGCATTATTTCTATTTTGAAGCTCTTTATCTAAAAGCTCTTTAATTTTTAATAAATTACTATCTAGCAACTTACAATTTACCTTTTATCTCAAATTTCTTAGCTACAATTATTAAAATAAATACTCCACTTACTGCAAAATATACCCAAGTAGGAATTGGCACAGGGTCGCCTGCCGC
Source organism: uncultured Nitratifractor sp. (assembly GCA_964500335.1). Taxonomy (GTDB): domain Bacteria; phylum Campylobacterota; class Campylobacteria; order Campylobacterales; family Sulfurovaceae; genus JAADEQ01. The sequence continues at coordinate 5,512 of CAZCOI010000195.1, read as the reverse complement.
GTATGAATGCATACCACTTAGATAATAATTTACTCCAAAGTATGTCATAATTACACTAAAATATGCCAAAATTGCGGCAACATTAAATTTGTAAATGCTATTTAGGCTAGGAATAAATCTCATATGAACAACTGCCGCATAAACCAAAATTGTAACAGCCGCCCAAGTCTCTTTTGGGTCCCAGCCCCAATATCTACCCCAGCTCTCATTTGCCCAAACTCCACCTAAGAAGTTTCCAACAGTAAGAAGCCCCAATCCAATAATTAGGGTAATCTCATTGATTATTGTAAGCTCTTTGATAGCTCTAATAATATGAGGTGTATGTTTGTTTCTATCTACAATAAATAGCACCATTACAAAAAGCCCAAGCAGTGCACCAAGCGCCAAAAAGCCGTAACTAGAGGTAATTACAGCCACATGAATCATAAGCCAATACGATTTAAGTACCGGCACAAGATTGGTTACTTGTGGATTTAGCGTGCTCAAAAATGCAACAAACAAAAATATTCCAGCCAAAATTGAAGTAGCCGCAAATGCCAAGGCTGAACGCTTTGCAAAGACAAATCCAGCAAGTGCCGTTGCCCAAGAGATAAACAAAATAGACTCATACGAATCTGACCATGGAGCATGATCTGCAATATACCATCTAAGCCCAAGTCCAGCAGTGTGGATTAAAAATACAATAACCAAAATTGCTGTTACTAATCTTGTAATTAATTTAATATTTAATTTTGGTTTAACAATAGCTATAAATGCAAATATTAATAAAATTAATCCAATTAAAACATAAGCTAAAGAGAGCTTGCTAAATATATCTATATGGTTATAAAAGATTTCAGCATTTACTTTCTCTTCAGGTGGCATAACATTTGAGCCATAAAATTTTTGATATTTTGCAATAATATTTAAATTTTTATCTGCTTCACTCCAATTACCATCTTTAGTAGCATTTATAACAGATTTTAAATAGTTTCCAATTAAGTATCTAACCAATTGAGCCTCTTTTTGAGGAAAGCTTTTAAATGCATCTGTTGGATTATACCAAGTATTATTTGGATCATTTGGTTTTGGGAATACTCTTAACATTATACCTTGCTGAGTCATATAAAATACATTTAGCTTCTCATCAACTTTTATTAGCTCTTTATCATATGCATCTTGTATAGCCGCTCTTTTTGCTCTTGCTGATTTTAGTTCATTAATTAGTTTATATTCTCCCTTTCCTCCATCTGTAAAAAAGTCATTGAAACTTGCATATTTACTATCTTTATCTAAACCAATCTTTTTTGCAATAAGAGGATGAGTAATTTTGATAAATTTAATATCTTGATATATCTCTGGAAATGACATAATTCCTAAAAAAACTTGATTATAATCTAAGCCTAATAGACTCTTTTTACCACTTATTTTTCTTAAGATCTCTTTTGAGAGTGTATCTATAGGCTCCATTCTACCACCAAAATTTTGTACGATTAAATGAGAAAATCTATTAGCATGCTCTTTATTAATAGAAGTAATTATCTTTTTTTGTTCAGATGAAATACCTTCTTTTAATGATGATGCATAAGATGGTGTAAAATTTAATATACCTAATAATAAAATAGCAGTTGTTAAAGATTTTTTTTCTAATCTACTTAATTTATTTAAAAGTGATACTACTCTTCCTTTTTTAGAAAAATAGCTCCATATAAAACCTATTGTCATTAAAATATACCCTATATATGTTGGCAAAGTTCCAGGGTCATGATTTACACTAAGAATTGAGCCTTTCTCATCCATATCATAAGAGCTTTGAAAAAATCTATAACCTTTGTAATCTAATACATGGTTCATATATATATGATACTTAAATCTTTTATCTTTATCAATTACGGTTACATAGCTAGAGTAAGATGATGGACTTTTTGAACCTGGATATCTTTGAAGTTCAAATTTATCTAATTTTATTGCAAATGGCAATTTAATAACTTTAGCTCCATAAGATAAAAAGAGCTCCATACCATTTAAATTAATCTTTTTTCTCTCTCCTTGCATACCTTTTCTTCCAAAAAGTCTTACTATTTTACTATCATTGCCACTTGATATTTTTAGTTCTATCATTTGAGGATACTCACCATCACTTTTTAAAGAGGTAGAGATATAATCAACTTTTGATTTTGTATATGAGTTTTTAAATACAATTGAAAAACCTTTTATAATATGCAAATATCTTTTTTTAAACTCATTTTCTCCTGCTTTTAAATGCTCATCTTTTAAACTATCCATAGATTTTGTATCAATATCAAAAGGAGTTTTTATAAAAAAAGTATCTTTATTTTTATAGATATTTATAGTTGGTTTAGAGTAATTTAGATTACTCTCATATGCCAATACAAACTCACCTAAATCTCTTGCTTCTCCTTTTTTAAGATATAGTGTCTCTCTTGAAAATCCATTACCAGCAATTACTAGTTCAACTATATCACTTCCATTATCTGCAGGCACAACACTCTCTTTTGCACTCGGAAGGTATTTTAATAATTTAATATTTATACTTTTATCTTTAAGAGTTATTGTTTGATTAAGATTATTTTTTGTCATAGATGATAGAGTTAATCTCTTATCATATTCATACTCTTGATTATCAACCTTTGCACCAACCTCTAATACCATATAATCGCTTACCATACTAGATTTACTATCACCTTCTCTTAGATGTAAAATTCCTTCATATCCAATATATCTAGTAATTAGCGCACCAACTGCAATTAATAAAAAAGATATATGTAATATTAATTGACCTAATTTCTCTTTTTTATACATTTTAAAGGTAAAAATATTATATAAAATTAATGCACTAAAATAAAATAGTAAAATTTCAAACCATTTTGCATTATAGATTAAAGCTCTTGCTGTTTGGGTTCCATAATCGTTTTCTATAAATGTTGCATAACCTATAGCAAATGCAAAAACAAGCATTGCAACAATTGCCATCTTCATCGAAAATATCTTTTTTATCATATATTATCCTAATTTCTAAAATCTACAGCAAAATTGTATTATAATTTTTTTTAATACTCATAAAAATATAATCTTGCCATTTTACTTAAGATTAACTTAAGAAAAGCACCTTTAATATACCCTAATTATGCCAATATTGCTACTTTAATTCACTCCATCTATCCCCAATAGAAGAGCTACACTTTAATTTTACATCTAACTCATAGATATTCTCCATTATATGCACTAGTTTCTTAGCTACTGTTTCGATAATTTCCTCTTTTATCTCAAATATCAGCTCATCGTGAATTTGCAGCAACATTGCACCATCTATTTGGCTATCTTTTAGATACAAATCAATCTCTAGCATCGATAGTTTTATTAAATCTGCCGCACTTCCTTGAAATACCGTATTTACGCTCTCTCTTAAAATTGCCGCCTTTGCCATTGCATTTGCATTCTCATAATCAAAAACTCTTCTTCTGCCAAGCAGAGTCTCAACATACCCTTGTCTTTTTGCATCCTCTTGAATCTGCTCTAAATAGCCCTTAACTGTTGGAAAGGCCAAAAAGTAGTTATTTATAATCTCTTTTGCTTCACTTGCGCTAATTCCTAGCTCTTGGCTAAGTTTTCTGCTACCCATACCATATAGCAGTCCAAAATTTATAGATTTTGCAAAATTTCTCTTTTTTGCTCCCTCTTCCTCTCCAAAAAGCCTAATTGCAGTCTCAAGATGAATATCTTTATCGTTTGCAAAAGCCTCTAAAAGCGCTCTATCTTTGCTAAAATGGGCTAATAGTCTAAGCTCTATTTGCGAATAATCAATAGAGAGCAATTTATACCCTTTTTTAGCTACAAAAGCGCTTCTAACCTCTCTTCCAAGAGCGCTTCTAACTGGAATATTTTGCAAGTTTGGATCTTTAGAGCTAAGCCGCCCTGTTGCAGTGCCAGTTTGCAAAAAGCTTGTATAAATTCTGCTTTGACTATTTTTACTAGCTAATTTTAAAAGCGGCTCAACATAAGTGCTTAGCATCTTTTGACGCTCTCTATAGCTTAAAATATGCTCAATAATCTCATGCTCACCTTTTAAAGAGTTTAAGACAGCTTCATTTGTGCTATATCCTGTTTTTGTCTTTTTTGCACCCTTTAACATAAGCTTTCCAAACAAAATATTGCCAAGCTGTTTGGTAGAGCGAATATTAAACTCCTCTCCAGCCAACTCATATATCTTTTGGCTCAAATTTGCAAGAGAGCTAGATAGCTTACTTTTTAGCTCTTTTAACTTAAGAGTATCTACCTTTATTCCAACGCTTTCCATATCTACAAGCACATTAATAAATGGAAACTCCACACTCTTTGCCTCATCTAAAAGCTTATCTAAAGATGCCATCTTAAACATCTGCATAAACTTATAATAGAGCTTCAAACTCATCCAAGCATCTTCACTAGCATATTTGCACGCCTCATTTATATCTACACTACTAAAATCTTCGCCCTTTTTAACTGTATCTTTAAAGCTAACCATATCGTAGTTAAAAAACTTTTTAGCCAAAAAGTCAAGCCCCACTTTGCTACCAGGCTCTAAAAGCCAAGCCAAAATCATACTATCGCCATACGCAATTGGCAAATCAATTTGCAAATACTCTTTTAAAACACCAAAATCAAATTTTAAGTTTTGCCCAACCACTTTTGCTTGCAAAATCTTTAAAATAGCCTCTTTTGCATCTTTTAAATCTACCTGCTCTCCAACACCCAAATAGTTGTGCGCAATAGGCACATAATAGGCTTTTTCTTCATCAAATGCAAACGAAAATCCAACAAGTTTTGCCTCTTTTGTATCTAAAGATGTTGTCTCAATATCAAATGCTACTACTTTTTTAGTATCTATATTTTCTATTACTTTATTAAGCTTATCTTTTGTATCTAAAAGCAAAGCTTCAAAACTTAAACTACTCTTGCTTTGGCTATTTGCCTGAGTATTTTGGCTCTTTTTTTCGCCATTTGCCCACTTTAGAGCGGTATTCATACTATACTTTTCAAATTCATCAGTTAGTGCGCTTAGATAGTTTTTATCTTCAAAGCGATACTCCTCTAGTGGCAAAGAGTCAAAAATATCTTGCTTTAGGGTTACTAACTCTCTTGAGATAAATGCTTTTTCTTTGTTTTCTAAAAGCAAATTTTGCACTCTTTTTGTGCCTACACTCTCTATATTTGCATAAACCTCTTCAAGAGTATGAAACATATTTATAATCTTGCTTGCAGTTTTTGGTCCAATTCCCGGGACTCCTGGGATATTGTCGCTACTATCGCCAATAAGCGCTTGAAAATCTATAAAATATTTAGGCGGCACGCCAAATTTTGCAATGCACTCCTCTTCGCCAATGCTTTTTTTCTTTACCCAATCATAAAGGACAATTTTTTTATCATCTAAAAGCTGGTACAAATCTTTATCCGATGATACCATCTTGCCATAAATTCCTTGCTCTTTTGCAATGCGCATAAGCGTAGCCATAACATCATCTGCCTCATATCC
>CAZCOI010000194.1:0-20553 GCA_964500335.1 uncultured Nitratifractor sp. | reverse complement strand
CGCTTAGATGAAGATGGCTTCTTAACCATACTAGATAGATACAGCCGTTTTGCAAAAATAGGCGGCGAGATGGTAAGCCTAGGGCTAGTTGAGGGCGAGATATTAAAGCTTTTAAGCGAAGATGATAAAATCTCAATAGCTGCCATACCAGATGCTAAGAAGGGCGAAAAGCTAGTGCTTATGCTAGAGGGCGTTATGGAGATAGATGATTTGAAAGCTAAAATTAAAGAGCTAAATCTAAACCCACTATTTGTGCCAAGTCTATATTTTAAAGTAGATGAGCTTCCAAAACTAGGCAGCGGAAAAGCAGACTTAAAAGGGGTTAAAAAGCTAGCACTAGAGCTTGCAGGAGAGTAGGGTGAAGGATTAAGAGTTAAGAGCTAAGGGTTAAGAGTTGAGGGTTGAGGATAGCTTAGTGCTTAGTTCTTAATGCTTAATGCTTATTGGTATATTGGTTTCTGGTTTTTAGTTTTTACTCTCGCTCCTCAATATCCACATTGGGAGTGTAGATAATGTAAGTGTTGAGAGTTAAGAGTTAAGAGCTAAGGACTGAGGATAGCTGAGCTTAACACTTAGCGCTTACTGCTTAAAGCTTAAAGCTTTTTTATTTTACAGTTTAAATTTATTTGTAAAGTTTTTATCTATAAAAGCTTATCAAATAGACCTTTTACCTCATTTGGAATAATTTTATCTAACTTCTTTTTAGTTTCATTATTCTCTTTTAAGTTTTTTAGTTCATTTGGGATAATTTTATTTAACTCTTTATCAAGACCTTGTTTTTTTAGCTCTTTTAATACTTTCTTTTTAACTTTATTTTTAATATAACCACTAAAAATTATCTTAATATGAGGATCTTTTATAGGACCTGTAACTCTAAAGTTATAATCTTGATTTTTATGAACTATTTTAACTCTTGCATTTATAGTTTGATTTTTTGTATCAAATTTAGCATCTTTAGTATATATTTTAACTCTTTGAGATTCACTATTTAGACTAAAAGTAATTATATTTTTATTAATTGTACCATCAATTATAGCTTTTGAGAAAATCTCTTTAGATAAATCAAAGTTAGCATACTGTTTTAGCATAGTAACTAATTTAGAGTTTAAAAATCTAGCTTCATCTATATTTAGATTAAAGTTACCATTTTTAGATTTTGTATTGTAGTTTAGTTTAACTTTTGCAACACCATCTAAAACTTGTTCATAATTTAGCATATTTAAAATGCTAATTACATTTAATCCTGCGGCTTCTAATTTAAGTTTTGAATCATCTAACATAAAGTGAATTACACCGCCAAGCTCATTAGCAACAGCAGTTACAAGTAACTGATTTGGACTTTGTTTAATTGTGCCGCTAAGGGCAAAAGAGCCGTTAAGTACTTGTCCTGTTAGAGGGGCTAATCTTCTTAAATCACTAATATTTATCTTATATTTTCCACTTAGGTAAGATTTTTTTGTATCATAATTTAGATAATCAAAAACTATAGAGCCATAAGAGGTATTAACTTTTGGTTTTGTTAAAACTATTCCTTTTTTAATAATAGCGTCTTTTATTAACAAAGAGTATTTAAAAACTTTTCCTAAATTTATATCATATAGTTTTTGAATAGTTTTTGTATTTAGTGCACCTAAAGATTTTAGATTAAATGCACCATTTAATTTAGTAATATCACTAATTTTTAAATTACCTACTGCATTTGCTTTTGTTAAGTAGTTTGGTTGGTTAAGCATATAAAGTACTTTTGGCAAAGATATATCTTTAAAAGAGGCGCTTAGCGCATTTGTATTATAGTTTAAATTTAGCACTCCTCCAAGAGAAGATGTTTTTGCTTTTAGCTTGACATTTTGGTTTACAGCTTCAAAATTTCCAACAGCTCTAAATTTACCATTTAGTTTTGTTTTTGTAAACATCTCTAAAGCTCTTAAATTTCCAACATTCGCGCTAAATGCGCCTTTTGCTCTATTTGTAACTAAAGAGTATTTAAATTTTTGTAAACTTAAGTTTACAAAGCTAGTTAATATATTTGCTTTACTTAAATTTAGTTCTCCATCTTTTAAAAGACCCTTTGCTTTAACTTTATAGCTATAGCTTGGCAATTTTACTTTAAGTAATTTTCTATTTAATTTACCTGATGTTGAGATATTAAAATTTCCATTAAGATGTTTAATATTTGTAACATTTACAACCCCATTAATTGTTCCGCTAGTTACATAAAAAGGTTGTGAAAGCATCTTTAAAATCTTTACTACTGAGATATTTTTAAATTTAGCCTCAGCTTTATTGCCAACATATTTTACTTTTAACAAACCATTTAAAGATTTAGTAGATGCACTTAATTGATAAATCTTTTTTGCAAGATTTGTATAAAATACTCCATCAACACTTAAAGAGCCTTTTAAATCTATTTTTGCTAACTCGCTTAACCTGCTTAAATCTGGAATGTAAACTTTATAATAACCCTTTGCTTGATTAAAATCTAAAGAGCTTGTAACTTTTTTAATTTTTAATTTTGCTGAAGTTGTATTTATATCTCCAACCCCAATAATATATTTTCCTTTAACAGCACTTCTAAAATTGGCAAGAAATTTCTCATCTTTTGGAAGTTTTACTCCAAATTCTCTTAAAATTAGCCCTCTATTAAAGCGACCTTGATTAATTATAATATTAGCTCTTCCTTTAGGGTTTTTAATATCTAAGCTTGGCATATTTGCATTTATACTAAGTAGTCCATCTATAAAGGCCGGCTTTTGGATTAGGGCTAAGATTTTAGCAATTCTTGCACTGTTTATATTTGCTTGTATCTCTTGAGGTTTTTCATCTTTTAAGATAAATTTATAATTTAAATTAGAACCAAATGCAAATCCATTGCCTGTAACTCCTAAATTTTTGATACTGCCAACTGCTTGTCCTTTAATATCTAAATCTACTTTTATATCTTTATCTTCAAGTTTTACACTTTTTGCATCTACTTTATACTCTAACCCAAATCTTTTTTTAATATAGCTTGTAATATCACCTTCTATATGGGCATTAACTCCATTATTGCTTTTTGCATCTACTAGAATCCATCCATATTTACTATCTAATCTTGTAATCTCAATTTTTGGTTCTTTAATCTCTTTTTGAATATAGCTATTTACAATTGGTTTTATAAATTTATTACTACCAAATGGTGTAAATAAAACAACAAATATCGAAATGACTATAGCTACAACTGGCAAAAGTATAAAAATAATTCTAATCAATTTTAACTCCTTTAGCTATATTATAACATTTTAGATGTTTTAAATAGATACTCTTTTGAAAAATTATCTACAAATTCTTTAAGCTCCAAAAGCTCACTATTAGGCTCTTTTAAAAGAAGTTGCATAAATTTGGTATAAGTTTGCCAAACTCTTTTTGCACTATTTAATCTGCCTCTTTTTTTTAGCTCAAATGCAACAGCGGCATTAATAAAACCTTTAATAATCAAAACATATGAGCTTTTCTCTTTTCGTTTTGGAAACCAAAACTCCTCTAAAGCCTCATGAGCTTCAAAAAATTGCTCTTTTAAAATTAGCTCTTTATACTCTTTTATCTTAAGCATCTGCTCTCTCCTATAAGTAAAAGAGTCTCAAACTCTAAATATTTAATAGGATAATTTTTTATTAAATATTTCATCTTTTTATAAGATAGATTTAATCCGCCGCTAACACCGCTTTTTTTTATATATCTTAACATCTCTAAAGTATCGTCAAAATATAATTTATGCTCTAACTCCTCTACTTTAATTGGATTGTAGTTGTTTAAAAATGCCTTTAGAGTCTGCTCTTTTGTAACAATAGGTGATTTTATATTTATAGTTTTATGAATAGTTTTAAAACTATTTGAGGTAAATATAAAAAAGTAACCCAACTTAGCAGATTTAGCACACTCTTTTAGAGTAAACTCAATATCTTTTGCCCACTGTAAAGCAGATGCTGAGATAATTAAATCTAAATTTAATCTTCGCATTTTATTAAAAAGAGCAATATTATTAAAATCTTCAGCCTCTAAAAATATATTTTCTCCTTTGGGATGAAGATTTAGCATAGATTTTGCAAAATCGTATCCATAAAAGTTGTTAAATTTAATGCTATTTTTAACAATCTCTTTATAAATCCTTCCGCTACCGCAACCTAAATCTGCAATATTATTAAGTGGACTTTTAATCTCATCTATAAGCAACTTTGTGCCAATAGATTGTATTTTGCTATACTTTTCATATGAATTTGCACTCTTTTCAAACTGCTCTTTTATTCTCATTTCTATTCTTTGAAAGCTTTTTTTAGATATAATCGCGCCAATTATATATTTTTATACTTTAAAGAGGATTATTATGACATCGACTCTATTTATTATTCAGATAGTTTTAGCTATTTTAATTACAATTTTAGTACTGCTTCAAAAGAGTTCTAGTATTGGTTTAGGTGCATATAGTGGAAGTAATGAGTCACTATTTGGGGCAAAAGGTCCTGCTGGATTTTTAACAAAAGCAACTTTTACTTTAGGTTTACTTTTTGTAATAAATACATTGGCTTTAGGATATATGTACTCTAAAGAGAATAAAAAGAGTGCTGTAGATACAATACAAAAGGTTGCTCCAAAACCAGCTCCAAAACCTTTTGTGCCAAATGCGCCATCAGCACCTACAACAAAAAGCGACAAAAACGAAACTAAATAGATATACTCTATTTGCCCTTTGGGCTTAATAACTGCTAATATGCAATTTTTTTAAAAAATAACTCAATATTTACCAAAAAGAGGTTAAAATTACAAAAATTACTTTATAAGGACAATATGCTATGGTAGAGGATATATTAAACGAAGCAAAAGATCATATGGACAAAAGTATAGAGGCAATGAAAAAAGAGTTTTTAACTCTAAGAACCGGTAAGGTAACAACAAGTGTGGTAGATCATATAAAGGTTGATTATTATGGTACTCCAACACCTCTAAATCAAGTTGCAAGTGTTACTTCGCTAGATGCTACAACTATTGCTATATCACCTTGGGAGAAGAGCCTTTTATCTGATATAGAAAAGGCTATTTTACAAGCAAATATTGGAGTAACTCCAAATAATGATGGAGATTTTATTAAGCTATTTTTCCCTCCAATGACAAGCGAGCAAAGACAAGAGATTGTAAAACAGGCAAAAGCTATGGCTGAAAAGGCAAAAGTTGCTGTAAGAAATATTAGAAAAGATGCAAATAATAAGATTAAGCGCTTAGAGAAAGAGAAAGAGATAAGCGAAGATGAGTCTAAAAAGGCTCACGATGAGGTTCAAAAATTAACTGATGAGCATGTTGCAAAGATTGATAGCGCGCTTAAATCTAAAGAAGCAGATATCTTAAAAGTATAAATATGAATATTGAGCAAATTTATAAAGATGCAAAAGCCCTTTTAAGTGGGCATTTTATTTTAAGTAGCGGTAATCACTCTGCAAACTATCTGCAAAGTGCTAAAGTATTAGAAGACCCAAAAAGAGCTGAGCTTTTAGCAACAGCTCTTGCAAAAGAGATTAAAAATAGCAATCTTGAGGTTGATACAGTTTGTGCACCAGCGCTTGGCGGAGTAATTGCTGGTTATGAGCTTGCTAGAGCACTTGGTGTAAGGTCTATTTTTGTTGAAAGAAAAGATGGCAAAATGGAGCTTCGCCGAGGATTTGAGGTAAGCAAAGGTGAGAAGATTTTAATATGTGAAGATATTATTACAACTGGTGGTTCTGCAATGGAAGCGGCACAAATAATTGAATCTTTAGGTGGAGAGGTAGTAGCATTTGCGGCTTTGGCAAATAGAGGTTTTTGTAAAAGAGAAGGCTCAGATATTAAGCCAAAATCAAACTGTAAGCTTCCAAGCAATAAACCTTTTTTCGCATTGGCAGATTTTGAGTTTGAAATTTATGAGCCACAAAATTGCCCGCTTTGTAAAAGTGGTTCAACTGCAATAAAACCAGGAAGCAGGGGAAACTAAAAAATCTTTAAACTACTTAATAGGTATTATCTAAAAATAGTTAATGCCTATTTATTTTAAAAATTAAATTTTTATCTTATGAAACATTTTATATCTTATTGCAATAATAATTACACATTTTATCTATACTAAATTATAACTTTGTTACAATAAAAAAATAAATAAATGGAGTTTTAAATGCAAAATATCATAAAAATTTTTTTATCTGTTATATTAACTGTTTCTATATCTTATAGTCAAGGAAATTCTGATTATGCAATAAAACAAAAGCTATTAAATTATACTAATAGTATTAGAGCAAAAGGGGCAGTTTGTGCTCCTCCATCAGCCGCACTTAAATGGAATAGTAACTTAGAAAGAGCGGCAAATGCTCATGTAGTAGATATGGCTAAAAATAACTTCTTAGAGCATATTGGTTCTGGAGGTGTTTATGATATAGCTGGAAATGCTATAGGTAAACAGAGCAACTTTATGGATAGAATCAAGTATTTTGGTTTTCCATTTGTTGTAGGTAATTTATTGGGAGAAAATATTGCTAGAGTCTCTACAAAATATACAAAAAGCAATGATGTATTTATAAATTATAAAAAAGCTGTTAAACATTGGTTAGAAGACCCGCCACACTGTAAAATTTTAATGGATAAAAGATTTACAGATGTTGGAATCTCATACTATAAGAAAAATGGCATCTGCTACTTTGTAATGGATTTAGGAGAGATTAAATAAACAATTTCTCTATCCAATATATATTATCTCATAAACTATAAAAATAATCATTGTTATTACTATTATAAAAAAAGGTATATGTTTTATACTAAATTCAGATTTACTCTTTTTAGGGTTATTTGAACTAACTATAATAATTAGTATTATACTAATTATTATAAGAGTTATTAGTATATTAAACCCCATGCCTTATGCCATTTTATAAAAAATATTTCCAACTATTAATGTTGTAACAGTTAATATTGCAGAAGTTATAAATAGTAATTCCACTCTTAATCCTTTTTTTCCCTAAGTATAGCATACAAATAAAATTAATGTAAAAAAAATGACAATTTGACAAAAATAATCAAATTTTTTTAACTTAAATAGTTTATAGTTACCTATATTTGTGACACAATTTTACACTAATGTTGATTAAAATATATTGTAAAAAGCTTAAATATGGGATTTTATATCGATTTTGTGGAAAAAAGTAATAAATGTGTTTAATATGTAAAAATATATGTTACTTTTTATAAAACAAATAACTTTAAAAAATGATATAGTATAATTAAAATTAATAATGATTAAAGGATTGATTATGAAATTTATAATTTTAATTTTTGCTCTATTTACACTGCTTTTTTCTAAAGAGGCTCAAATTACAAAAGATATTTTTGAAGTATCTATAAAAAAAGATGGAAAAGAATATACCATTAAACGAAATCAAGAAAAAATTCCAAAAGAGTATCTTAATCCATTACGCGGAGTTATTGCGCCTTTTAAAATAGATAAAGATATTCAAACTATTGGAGAGCTAGAAGTAATTGATTATTTTAAAAAATCTGAAAATAATAGCTCTATAGTTATTGTTGATGCAAGAGGTGAAGATTGGTATGAGAATATGCATATACCATCTGCAATTAATATACCATATACAAACTTTAGCTCTAAAGAAAATGCTATAGAGATGATAACTTTTGAGTTTAATGTAAAAGAAGATAAAAATGCAAAATTAGACTTTAGCAATGCTAAAACTTTAATAATATATTGCAATGGCGCTTGGTGTGCTCAATCTTTGCAACTTATAAAAGATGCAAAATACTCTTTAATAAAGTTAGGATATCCAAAAAGTAAGATTAAATATTATAGAGGAGGTATGCAAAGCTGGGTAACTTTAGGCTTAAGCACTAAAAAAGGCAATTAGCTTTTATACTTTTTAATTGCCTCTTTTGCAATCTCTACATCGCTAAAAGGAATCTTTTTAGAGCCTATCTCAATATACTCTTCATCACCTTTACCTAAAATTAATAAAATTTCATTATCTTTTAGCTCCTCTATTGCTTTATAAATTGCCTCTTTTCTATCTACAATAGAATATACACCCTCTTTACCATCTAATGGAGCTGTAATATCATCTATTATCGCTTTTGGGTCTTCACTTCTTGGGTTATCGCTTGTAACATAGAGCTTTTTAGCATATTTTGATACAGCTAAACCCATTTTTGGGCGTTTATCTTTGTCTCTATCTCCACCAGCTCCAAAAACAACTACTATATCTTTATCTTTAACACTATCAAGTACTTTTAAAATACCATCTGGAGTATGTGCAAAATCTACAACAACAGCAGGATTGTGCGAAACAACTTGCATTCTACCGCTTACTCCGCCAAAATTTATTACCTCATTACAAATCTCTTCTAATGAGTTATTTGTAATTAACTTAACCGAAGCAATAGCGGCAGTTAGATTATAAACATTAAATAAACCAACTAAATTAGATTCAAAAGTTGCCATTTCGCCTAAATGGTTAATTGCCGCTTTTATTCCATTGTTTAGACTAAAAGCTTCAACTTTAAAAGATGAAGGTTCATCAAGAGAGTATGTATAGGCTTTTGTTTTATTAAATACAATCTTTTTAGCCTCATCTTTATTGATTAGCTTTAAAGAATCATCTAAAAAGAATCTGCTTTTAACTGCTCTATACTCCTCTATAGTTTTATGATAATCAAGATGATCTTGTGTTACATTGGTAAAAACTTTTAGAGCAAAATCTAAATCTTGGATTCTATTTTGATCAATTGCATGAGAGCTAACCTCCATTACAAAATATTTTGCTCCCTCATCTAAAGATCTTTTCATATTATATAAGGTTTGTAAAATAGAAGGTGTTGTTAAGCTTTTATCTTCTACTCTTTTATCATTTAAAAAAAATCCTCTAGTTCCTTGCAATCCACAAATATAACCTAAATCTGTAAGTAAAGAGTATATAATTGCCGCTGTTGTAGTTTTGCCGTTTGTTCCTGTAATTCCTACAACCTTTAAACTATCTAACCCCCAAATATTAATTAACTCTTTTGGAGTAATTATTACACTATTGCTAGGCAGATTATCTATATATTTGCTATTTTGTGCAGTTTTTAAAAAATAGGTATTGTTATTTACATTTCGGGTATCTTCTGTAATTGATATACCCTCTTTTAATGGGTATATCACACATTTCCTTTTGGTAGTAATGAGTATAGAGTTAATATATCTTGATCATTTTTATACATTGGTGCGTGTGTCTCTAAATAATCAAGTGCTACAGAATAGTAGCCATTCTCGGCAAGCTTTTTAATAAAATCTATAAACTCCCATTTTTTAGAGATAATGACTCTAGTTGAAAATATTGCATCTTCAAAAGCCTCTTTAAAGTTATCTTTATCTTCTATAATTTTTAAAAAATCTTCATACTCTATGCCATCATAAAGAGCCATATCAGCATCTAGCAAAGCATATATATCGCTCTCTAGCGAACCACTAGTTAGTGTATCAGCTAGTTTTTCTATTGAACTAACAGGGTCTATTGAGCTATCTTTAATTGTTTGGTAGTAGTAGTATAAAACTTGCGCTTCTTCTTTAAAAGTAAAACCTAAATCTGCTAAAATTGCACCAATTGTTGCATCTATAGAGCTATTATCAATTGAAAGGGCGACGGCATATAACTCTAAAGCATTTTTATAATTTTTTTCTAAAAATTGCCTTTCAGCCCTATTGAGTATTGTATCTAACTTCATAAGCTCTCCTTAACCAAAATCTTGCAACTACTCTAAAATTTATTACAAATATATGAGTAATACTAAATAGTATTATATCACAACTTAAAGTAACTAATAGAATATATACAAAAAAGTAATATTTATTTTGCGTGTTACCAAATATAATAATTTATAGATATAATTATAAAAAAATATTTGGAGCTAAATTGTTATTTAATTCTTATGAATTTATTTTTGCCTTTTTACCAATTACTTTTTTTATATATTTTTATCTAAATAGACTCCATCTAGGCGTAGCTAGTAAAGCATTTTTAGTTTTATCATCTTTATTTTTTTACTCTTGGTGGAATATTAAATATTTACCACTAATTTTAATCTCTATGCTTGTAAATTATACTATAGGAGTAGAGCTCTCAAACCCAAAAAGATTAAAAAAAATTTCAAAAAAGAGCCTTTTAATTCTAGGAGTAACATTTAATTTAGCTCTTCTTGGCTACTTTAAATATAGTGACTTTTTTATTAAAAATATAAACTATCTATTTCATACAAAAATTGAGCTCTTAAATCTTGCTTTGCCTCTTGCAATTAGCTTTTATACATTCCAGCAAATTGCTTATTTAGTAGATAGCTACAGAGGGCAAACAAAAGAGTATGACTTTTTAAGTTATGCTGTTTTTGTTACATTTTTTCCTCAATTAATTGCTGGTCCAATTGTGCATCATAAGGAGATGATGCCTCAATTTAACAGATTAAAAAATAAACTTATAAACTATAATAATATCGCTTTGGGGCTATTTATATTTTTTATGGGGCTTTTTAAAAAGGTAATTATTGCAGATACCTTTGCAATATATGCAACACAAGGCTTTGATACAGCAAAAACCCTTACTATGCTAGAAGGGTGGGCAACCTCGCTTAGTTATACGATGCAGTTATATTTTGATTTTAGTGGTTATACAGATATGGCTATTGGAGCGGCACTCCTATTTAATATAAAGCTTCCTACAAACTTTTTATCTCCTTATAAAGCTACTTCTATTCAAGATTTTTGGAGAAGATGGCATATTACACTATCTAATTTTTTAAGAGATTATATATATATCCCTTTAGGAGGCAATAGAAAAGGGGAGTTAAGAACCTATATAAACCTATTTATCACATTTTTGCTTGGTGGTATTTGGCATGGAGCTGGCTGGACATTTGTATTTTGGGGAGCGCTTCATGGAGTTGGGTTAATTATCCATAGAGCTTGGCAAAAGCTAAAGATAAAACTTCCAAAAATTTTGGCATGGTTTATAACATTTAATTTTATTAATATTGCTTGGGTCTTTTTTAGAGCAAAGAGTTTTGATGATGCCCTTAAGGTTTTAAAAGCTATGTTTAGCTTTGAGTTTAATATGCCAAAATTAAGTGCTTTTTTAGATGGCAGCTGGAGTAAGCTATTTTCAAGTGAACCATTTTTGTGGCTATATTTAACTATAGCTTTATTTGTAGTTTTATTTATGCCAAACTCTATGGAGCTAAAGAGTAGATTTAAAACCAATATACTCTATCTGATTTTAACAATATTTTTTGCACTTTCTATTTTTATGCTATATAGAAAAAGTGAATTTTTATACTTTAATTTTTAGGGGAGATTATGCTAAATGCTAAGAGCTATTTGAAGTTATTTTTTTTAATAATGGCTATTTTAATTTCTCTAGGAGTAGCTTATGTATATAATTTTACAAAAGATTATCCTGCTCCAATTACAAGCAGAATCTCTCTTGATGCAAAGCTAAAATATATTAAAGAGCATATCAATCCAAAAGATATAGATACAATTATAATTGGTTCATCAATTGGTATGAATAATGTAATTGGCTCAATTTTAGAAGATAGTTCAAAAGCAGTAAAGCATGCACTAAATCTATCTGTTTATGAAGCAACAACCCTTGAAGCTAAGCAACTTTTAGGATTTGCAAAATTTTTTCCTAATCTAAAAAGAGTGATATATTCAGCTCAATATTCAGACTTTCCGCACCCTTGGAGATATGAAAATTTTGATGTAGATACCTTAGGAAAATATATGACAAACCAGCTTTCAATATTTGGTGAGATAAAATTACTTTTTAAAGCATGTAATAATTTGCCATTTTGTTATAAAAGAGCTAAAAAATGGAAAAATAAGCATCAAAAAGCTGATGAGTTTACATATTTAGGGTTTGATAGAACTTGTAGCGTACCTCTAAAGATTTATAAAAAAGATAAAGTTGGAGGCAGATGGTATTTGCCTCATCCTGGAATTATGCATCCTAAATCTTTTGAAGCAGTTGATGAAATGGCAAGAAGTTTACAAAAAAAGGGTATAAAGTTCTATTTGGCTCATCAGCCATATAGAGTAGAACTTTATAAAAAGCATAAAAAAGTTCAAGGTGCAATAGAGTATTTTGATAAAAAAATAGATACAATACTAAAAAAATATAATAATAGCTATTTAATAAAATTACAAAACCTTCCTTTAACAAATGAAGATTTTGCAGATAGAACACACCTAAATGATAGAGGTAGCAAAAAGGTAACTAAAGCAATAGCAAAATTTATAGATAGCAAGGAGAGTAAATGAAGTTTACAAGAACAAAAATAGAAGATGTAGTAATAATTGAACCAAAAGTGCATGGTGATGAGAGAGGATACTTTGTAGAGACATTTAGAAAAGATAAATTAGAAGAGTTTTTAGGATTTAGTGTAAACTTTTGTCAAGATAATGAATCTAAAAGCTCAAAAGGTGTTTTAAGAGGGCTACACTATCAACTGCCTCCATTTGCTCAAACAAAACTTGTAAGGGTTATTAAAGGAAGAGTATTAGATGTTGCAGTAGATATTAGAGAAGGAAGCCCTACATTTGGAGAGTATGTAGCTGTTGAGCTTAGTGCTGATAATAAAAAACAGCTATTTATCCCAAGAGGTTTTGCGCATGGATTTGTTGTACTTGAAGATGATACAATTTTTGCCTATAAGGTAGATAACTACTACTCTCCTCAAAGTGATAGAGGCATAGCTTTTGATGATGAGACAATTGGAGTTGATTGGATATTAAATAAAGAGTCTTTAAAATTATCTAACAAAGATTTAAATCAGCCTCTTTTAAAAGATGCCGAACTTTTTAAATATGGAGTAAATTTATATGAGTAGTAAAGTTTTAGTAACAGGTGCAAATGGTCAGCTAGGGAGTGAATTAAAATTTTTGCTATCAAATAATAGCTTTAAAGATGTAAAGTTTTACTTTACAGATAAAGATGAGCTAGATATTACCAAAACAGAGGATATACGCACTTTTATAGAGAAAAATCAAATTGACACTATTGTAAACTGTGCGGCATACACTGCTGTAGATAAAGCAGAGAGCGAAGAGGAGCTAGCCTATAAAATAAACTATGAAGCTGTAAAGAATTTAGCAACTATTGCCAAAGAGAAAAATATTAGATTAATACATATTTCAACCGATTATGTATTTGATGGAGAGTCTCATACGCCTTTAAAAGAGAGTGATAAGGTAAATCCTCAAGGAGTATATGCTAAATCTAAAAGAGCGGGTGAAGAGGCAATTTTAGAAATCAATCCAAAAGGAAGTATTATTATTAGAACCTCTTGGGTTTACTCAAGCAATGGTAAAAATTTTGTAAAATCTATGTTAAAACACGGAAGCCAAAAAGAGTCATTAGGCGTAGTTTGTGACCAGATTGGAACGCCTACATATGCTAGAGATTTAGCAAGAGCTATAATAAAGATATTAGAGCATAAAAAGAGTAATGATGATGTAGAGATTTTTCACTATAGTAATGAAGGAAACTGCTCTTGGTATGATTTTGCACAAGCTATTTTTGAAATTAGCAACATAGATTGCAAAGCAAAGCCAATTAGCACAAAAGATTATCCAACACCAGCAAAAAGACCATCATATAGTGTTTTAAACAAAGATAAAATTAAGCAAAAATATAATCTTGAAATTCCATACTGGAGAGATTCATTAAAATCTTGCCTTAATTTAATGGATATAAAAGATGTTAAAAAGTATAAAATTGGAATTATTGGCTCTGGATTTATTGCAAAAGGGTTAGCAAAACTTTTAGAACAGCACGATAGCTATACTCTTCAAAAAGTATTGACAAGAAGCAATATTAATAAAAGAGACGATTTTATAAGAAAAGATCTTTTAACAAATAGTTTAGATGATTTAATTAATAGCTGTGATTTAATAGTAGAGTGTAGTGGAGATGCAATATATGCGACTGAAAATATAGATAAAATTTTAAAAGCTGATATTCCAGTAGTTACTATGAACTCAGAGTTTCATGTAACAACAGGCTCATATTTTGTAAATAGAGGTTTAGTAACTGAAGCAGAAGGAGACCAGCCAGGAGTTGAAGCAATACTTCATGAAGAAGCTCTTGCTATGGGTTTTAAACCTGTAGCTTATGTAAATATTAAAGGATTTTTAAATGAGAATCCAACAAGAGAGGAGATGGAGTATTGGGGAGCAAAATCAAACCTCTCTTTGGAGATGGTAACATCTTTTACAGATGGAACAAAGGTTCAAATAGAGCAGGTTTTAGTTGCAAACGGGCTTGGAGCTTGCATTGCAAAAGAGGGGCTTTTAAAAGTAAAGAGCGATAGTATGATTGAAGGAGGTACTATAATTGCAAATAGGGCAAAAGAGCTTGGATGTGCTATAAGTGATTATGTATTATCTCCTAAGCTTCCTGCTGGAGTCTTTTTAATTGTAGAGCATCAAGAGGAGCAAAAAGACTCTTTAAGATATTATAAATTAGGAGAGGGTCCATATTATGTACTTGAGAGAACCTATCACCTTTGCCATTTGGAGATTATTAAAACAATAAAAAGAGTTTTAAGTGGAGGTGGAGTCTTATTGAATAATGGAGAGAGTCCAAAACTAAGTGTTGGAGCTATAGCAAAAAGAGATATAAAAAGCGGCTATAAACTAAAAAAAGCAATTGGAAGTTTTGATGTTAGAGGAGAAGCTATTTATATAAAAAACCATCCAAATCATGTACCAATAGGTTTGCTTGCAGATGCAATATTTATAAGAGATGTAAAAGAGGGAGAGTTAATTACATTTGATGATGTTAAGCTTCCAGATTCTTTAGCTCTTAAGATATGTAAAGATTTATATAAACTCAACTAATATAAATTACTCTTACAAAGAGAGTCTATCTCTCTTTTTTATATCTTTGATTGCCTAAAATTAGGGTATTGTTAATAATTTTATACTCTTTTAGCGTAATTTTATTGCTATATGGATTTAGTTTACACATTTTTGATAGTTGTAAATAGCCAAGATTTGTATATTTTAAAGGTTTTGTAATAGCTGTTGAACATCTGATAAACTTTGCTTTAATAATATTATTTTTTATCTCATATTTAAATAGTTTTGTTATATAAAATTCTCCTAAATCATTGCCATATATATCTTTAAAGTTATACCACTTTGTATTTAGTAAAGTATTATTATTTAAAAATTGCTCTTTTATTGTAAGATTTGCTTTTATAGTGCTATTTATATTTTTTGTACTATATGTGTACCAATTTCCAAAAATTGAGCTATTTTTATAAATATGTTTATTTGCACAGCCACTTAAAAGTATAGTTAAAATTATAAAATATATCGATTTTTTCATATAATATACCCTTTTTAATTAGATTATACCATCAAATAAAAAGAGAAATTAAAATTTATTTCAAATTACTATTTTTGGGTATAAAAAATAGCAAAATATATAAATTTAAAAGTGCTAAATAAACTTTTCTCTTTTTTTTGATATACTAGCTATATATTTTTTTAAGGGGCAGAAGGTGGATAAAATTAAAGAGGTTTACGAAAAGGCAGGGCTTTTTTATTTAGGAAAGGATGTAAATAAAGATAGTTTTGATACAACAGATGTTTTAACTCTGTTAAAAAATAAAAACTTTACAACACATGCGGCAATTATTGGGATGACTGGTTCTGGTAAAACAGGTCTTGGTATTGGTATTTTAGAAGAGGCGGCAATTGATAATATTCCTTCTATTGTAATAGACCCAAAGGGTGATATGGGTGATATGCTTTTAACAGATCCTACCTTTTCACCTTTATCATTTAAGCCTTGGGTAGAAGATGACGCTAAAGCAAAGGGTGAAGACTCTCTTGAGTATGCGGCAAAGGTAGCAAATAGTTGGAGAGAGGGAATTTTAAGCTGGAATCAAGATGAAGATAGAGTAGAGAAATTTCATAAAGTTGATAAGAGTATCTATACACCAGGCTCAAGCGCTGGAATAGGTATAAATATCTTAAGCTCTTTAAGTAAGCCAAGTAGCGAGATTATGGATGATAGCGATAATTTTAGTGCATATTTATCTAGTACAGTTGGCTCTCTATTAGCTTTAATTGGGCTAGAGGCAAATCCGCTTGAGAGCAAAGAGTTTATACTTTTATCTCAAATTATAGCACATGCTTGGCAAAATGATATCTCAATGGGGTTAGATACGCTAGTTGGTGCTATTATTACACCTCCATTTAAAAAGATAGGAGTATTGCCAATTGATAGCTTTTATAATCCAAGCGAAAGATTTAAATTAGCAAATAAGTTTAACTCTGTTATAGCTTCGCCTGCATTTATGGGGTGGCTTAGCGGAGAAGATTTAGATATTCAAAAGCTATTATATAAAGATGGCAAAGCAAGAGTTGCAATATTCTCTATATCTCACTTAAACGACTCTCAAAGAATGTTTTTTGTTACACTGCTTCTTAATAAGATTGTTGCATGGATGCGCCGCCAAAGTGGAACAAACAGACTTAAAGCTCTGCTTTATATGGACGAGATTTATGGATTTTTCCCACCTGTTAAAAACCCTCCATCTAAAGAGCCAATGATTACTTTGCTAAAACAGGCTAGAGCTTATGGGCTTGGAGTTGTACTAAGTACTCAAAATCCTGTAGATTTAGACTACAAAGGTTTAAGCAATATAGGCACATGGTTTATTGGGCGCTTGCAAACTACTCAAGATATACAAAGAGTTATAGATGGGCTTGGCGGTAAGATTGATGCTTCTATCTCAAAAGATGAGATTGCAACACTTTTAGCAAATTTAAAGAAAAGAACATTTTTCCTAAAAAGTGCTCATCTTGATGATATAAGACTATTTGGTACAAGATGGGTCTTAAGCTACCTAAAAGGTCCACTTAAAAAAGATGATATATCAGCTTTAATGCAAAGTAAAAAGAAAGATATTGAAACGAAACCTCAAAACTTAATATCAAGCGATACTACAAGCGATTATGTAAGCACAGTTACTCTAAAAGGAAATGTATCTCAAAGATATGAGGCTGATATTACAGGAGCTAAAAAATATACTCCAACAATTGGGGCAAGTGTTGAGGTTTGCTATATAGATGCAAAAAGAGGTATCGATAAGAGTAAAGAGTTAGAAGTTATGTTAAACTTAGAGGGGCTTAATAGCTGTGATTGGGATGAGCTAGAAGAGCTAGATAAGCCTTTAAAGAGTTTTGCAACCAAAAAGCCAAGTGGTGCAAAATTTAAGCATTTGCCAGCTTTTATAACAGATGATAGCTCATTAAAAGGGTGTGCAAGAGCTCTTAAAGAGCATATTTACATAACTTATAAGCTTGAGATTTATAGATGTAAAAGATTAAGAGTAGAATCATCTATACAAGAGAGTTATGATGATTTTGTGGTAAGAGTTGAAGATATCTTAAAAGATAAATTTGAAGATGAATTAGATAAATTAAAAGATAGATATAAAAATAAATTTGACAGACTTGAGTCTCAAATTCAAAGAGCCCAAATACAAGTAGATAAAGAAAAAAGCGACCAAACAAACTCTCTAATTGGAGCAGGTATTTCAATAATTTCTGCACTTTTTGGCAAAAGTTCGATTAGCAAAATTGGAAGAGCAGTAAATAAAAGTAGCAAAGTTCTAAAAGATAGAAGCGATATTAGCAGAGCAGAGTCAAAACTCCTTGAGCTTCAAGAGAAGCTTGAAGAGACTCAAAATGAGCTAGAAGAAAAAATTGATGAACTAAGTTATAAATATAGTTTAGAAAACTATCCAATAGATACTATATTTATTAAACCAAGAAAGAGTGCAATAGATATAAATGAGATTGCACTACTTTGGAGAGTAAGCTATTAATAAACTATTAGAAAAAGCGCTAGTTATCTTTGGTAAGTATAAGTGGCTAGGCGCAGTTATTATAGGCTTTTTTGTTGGATTTAGCTTAAGTAGCGGACTTTTGGTATATAGTGGTAAGGAGCTTGTAAATTCACTAATCTATTTAAGTTTAGTAGTAATTATCCCCTTTTTATTTTCGCTCTTTTGGATTATAAGCCTATTTAAAAAAGTTAATGAAACAATATTGCTATCATATCTTTTTGGGCTATTTTTTTCAATTGGAGCACTAATATCTTTGCTATTTATTGTTACTACTCAAGATTTGGCATTTGGATGGGCTACTACACTAAATATTAAACCAAAAGAGTTATCTAATGCATTAAATTATATAGCTATCTGGAAAGATATTTGTAGTAGTTGTATTGTAGATGAACATTTAGCAAAAATTAGCAACTTTATTAGATTAGGAGAGGCTGTCTCTAAAGAGCAGATAAAAAATGCAAAAGAGCTAGGCTCTTGGTGGAAGTTCTTAGCTATGGCAATCTTAACTTATGGAGTTTTGTTTAGAGCAGTTTTGCTTGTTATAGCAAAAATGCTATCAAATAGAAAAAAGGTTAAAATTGTTAGCGAAAAGAATCAAGAGGTTTTAGAAGATTACTCAAGCTCTTATGCAAATAAAATTACTCAACAAGAGCTTAATAAAAAAGAGTATAAAACAGTAGGCTACTATATTAATATACCTCCATATCTAAAAAATAATAATAAAGCAAAAGATATTGTTGTAGTAGTTAAGTCTTGGGAACCACCTATACTTGACTTTTTTGACTATTTAGATGAATTAAAAGAGCAAAATAAAGATGCAAAAATTTCAATTTTTCTAGCTGGACTTAATGGTAAAGCTAAAGATGAAGATGTTGATATTTGGCTTAAAAAATTAAATGAATTAAAATTAGATTATGAGGTAGTAGTCTGATAAGAAGAGTTAGGATTTAGAAATCAATCTTTTAAAACTTATATATATTAAAAGCTTTATCATAATTTAACAATTAATATAATATGATAATATTCTAATTTATCTATAAAACAAGGAACATCAAATGGGATATTTTTATATTTTTGGAACAATATTTTTTACTGTATATGGTCAAATTGTATTAAAATGGAGGATTAATAAAGTTGGAGCTTTACCAGATGAATTTATAGATAAAGTTATTTTTCTTATTAAGTTGATGTTTGATCCTTGGATTTTTTCTGGTTTTTTTGCTGCATTTATAGCATCATTTTTTTGGATGGCAGCAATGACTAAATTTGAAATATCATATGCTTATCCTTTTATGAGTAGTGCTTTTGTATTAGTCTTTTTATTGTCAGTTTTCTTTTTTAATGAAACAATTAATATACAAAAACTTATTGGTTTATTTTTAATAGTTGCAGGAATTATTGTTACTAGTAGAAGTATGTAAATATAAAATTATTTGGAGACTAAAAACAATGTATAATAAAAATTTTTTAATTCATAAAAAATATTATGATGCTATTTTTATAATAGTCTCAATATTTTATATAATATTAGTTCAACTATTAATTTGGAATATTCCATATACATTTCCATTTGGTGGACCTGATGAACTTATGCATATCTCTATGGCAGAATATATTTCTAAACATTTATCTTGGCCAAATTGGGATAGTACAGAACTTATTAGAAATGCTTATGGTGTTTCATATAGTACAGGAAGTGCAATTGTATATTGGATACATGGTTTAAGTTATAAAATCTTTAATCACCATAGAATAGGTTCTTTTGTATTATTACTAGTATATCTATATATTACAACATTAATTTATAAAAAAAATAAAATTGCTGGTTTTTTTTTATTAGCTAGTTTATTTCCTCAAACACTTTTTATATTTTCTTATGTTAATTCTGATGGTGGAACCATAATATCTGCTTTAGCTTTAGGGTTAAGTGTAGGATTGTTTATTTTAGATAAAGATAGTAAAAAAAACCTTTATTTGTTGATGTTTTTTGCTGGTTTTGCAATAACTGCAAGGCAACACTTATGGGCAATAGCATTTATAACACTTTTATGGGCAATTATTTATAAATATAATATCATCTGTAAATATAATAAAAAAACTTTACTTTTAGCAATACTTATTGCACTAATACCTGCTTCATGGTGGTTTATTACTAGTTATTTTGCAAATGATGGTGATATTTTAGGTGTATTTACTAATGCCAAGTCTATATTGAAATTTTCAAAAGAAGGTTTGCCATCTCTTGGTAAAGATTGGAATAATTTTTCTATTAATACTTTTTTTCAGGCTACTCTTATTAGTATATATGGTAATTGGGGGTGGCTAAGTATTTCTTTAAATGATTATGAATATATTTTTATTGCAATAGCAGTAACCATTATAACAATAGTTTTATTTAAAAATGTAAATAAAAAAATTTTTTTATTTACAATATTACTAGTTATATTTAATTTTATTTTTATGATTGTTTATTCAATTTTTTATGATTATCAAGCGCAAGGTAGATATCTATATCCTAGCATATATGTATGTGCTGGTATAATAGCAATATATATAACAATAAATAAATAAATGTACAGTCTAACCTGCTCTAAACGCCAC
>CAZCOI010000193.1:0-11163 GCA_964500335.1 uncultured Nitratifractor sp. | reverse complement strand
TAAAAACATAATTCTTTACGGACCACCGGGAGTTGGTAAAACTCATAACATTAATAAGCTAATTAGGTTAATAGAAGATGGCAAAAGCCAAAAGGAGATTTTTGAAACTATTAAAAATAATGAATTTAGCCAAGATATTGATATTTTAGATATTAAAGATAGAGTTAAATTTATTACATTTCATCAAAGTTTTGGATATGAAGATTTTATAGAAGGGTTTAGACCGAATGAAGAGGGTAATATCGAGCTTATTGACGGTATTTTTAAACGATTATGTTTAGTTGCCCAAAAAAATTTAGATAACTCAAAAAAAGATATTAGTTTTGATATAGATGGCTTATTAAACGATTTTATTCAAGAGGTTGAAAATAAAGATAAATATTTAATAGATGATAATTTGACAATAGAAGTAAAGAAAAAAGGTGATGGAGAGTTTCAATCTTTTTTATTGGGCGGACGGGTTAAAAATCAATCTTTAACTAAAAATATTATTTTAAGAGATTTTGAAAATTATTTGAATGGAAAAATCAAACAATATCAAGATATAAAACCTACTAACGAGTCTCAAAAATCATATCACGGTAATGCACTTTATTACTTTAAGTTATTTGAAGCAATGAAGAGTTTTATGGAAAAATGGGGCTTAAATTATAAAACTAAAAAAGAAGAGCTAAAAAACTACTATTTAGTAATAGACGAAATAAATAGAGGCAATATTTCTAAAATATTCGGAGAGTTAATTACTTTAATAGAAGAGGATAAAAGAGATAATTTAGAAGTAATCTTACCATACTCTAAAGAGAGTTTTAAAGTGCCATCAAACCTTTATATAATCGGCACAATGAATAGTAGCGATAAATCAATTGCTCTTATAGATATTGCGTTAAGAAGAAGATTTACATTTTTAAAAATGAAGCCAAATATTAATCTTGTGCCTTTAGAAGCAAAAGAGTTATTTGAAAATTTAAATAACTATATTTCTAATAACCTTGGTGAAGATTATAAAATTGGACATAGCTATTTTATGGGAGATATTGATTTAGATTTTATTTTAGAGTATAAAATTAAACCTCTTTTAGAGGAGTATTTTTATGGCGATGAAAATAGGTTAAATGAGGCTTTGGAAATTATTAAAAAAAGCTAAAAGCTATTTTTAATCCATTAAGCATTAAGCTCAGGCTCCCTCAACCATAAATCCTTAACTCTTAGCTCTTAACTCTAAATCCTTCTTCCTTCTACCTTCTTCCTTCACCCTTACTAAAAACCAAAAACCAATACACTACTCACTAACACTAAATCCTAAACTCTGAACTCTTAGCTCTTAACTCTTAATCCTTCACCCTTTATGCCAACTTCTTATTTCATAAGTCCAGGAGGTATGCTTCCGCCGCCTTGCATCTGTTTCATCATATCTTGCATCTGTTTCATACCACCTTTTGTTGATAGTTTTTTAGCTATTTTAGCGGTATTTTTAAACTGTTTAAGTACACGGTTTACTTGTGTTTGGTCAAGTCCTGCACCTGCGGCAATTCTTCTTTTTCTTGAGTTATTTAAAAGGTCTGGATTCTCTCTCTCTTTTGGTGTCATTGAGCTAATCATTGCTTTAATCTGTTTTATCTCTTTAGAGTTCTCTAAATCTATATCACCAATTTGTTTAGCAACAGAGCTCATACCAGGAATCATACTAATTAAAGATTTCATAGAACCTAGTTTTTTCATCTGCTCCATTTGGTCTAAAAAGTCATTAAAATTAAATTGACCTTTTTTAATCTTTTTATTCATCTTTTTAGCTGTTTTTTCATCTATAACAGCAGAAGTTCTTTCCATTAAACCTTCTAAATCTCCAGCGCCCATTAAACGGCTAACAATTCTATCTGGAATAAATGGTTCAATATCTGGCATCTTTTCACCACTACCTATAAATCTTAGTGGAACACCTACCTGATGAGCAACACCAAGAGCCACACCACCTTTGGTATCAGCATCAAATTTACTTAAAATTACACCTGTAATTCCAATTTTTTCTTTAAATGTAGCCGCTGTTCTTACTGCATCAATTCCAGTCATTGCATCTGCAACATAAAAAATCTCATCTGGATTTGCAATATTTTTAATGCGAGCCAACTCATCCATTAACTCATCATCAATAGCCAAGCGACCTGCAGTATCTATTAAAAGTACATCATAAAGCTCATCTTTTGCCTTTTTTAGAGCCTCTTTTACAATATCTTCTGGTTTTGCATTTTCATTGGCTACTAAATCTACCCCAATTTGTTCTGTAATTTGTCTTAACTGCTCAACTGCGGCTAATCTTTGTAAGTCAGCGGCGGCAATTAATACCTTTTTTTTCTTTTGTTCTTTTAGCATTAAAGCTAATTTACCTGTAGTTGTTGTTTTACCACTACCTTGCAAACCAGTCATTAAAACAACAGTAGGAGGCTGAGGCGAAAATACAAAGCCTTGATTTCCTTTTGCTGTTAAAATATCTACCAATCTCTTGCTAAGTGCATTTAAAAAAGCATCTTTACCTATTCCTAAAGCTTTTACATCTTTTTCTACATTTACAATAAGCTCTTTTACCACTTTGTGATGAACATCACTCTTTAGTAGTGATTTTTTAAGTTCAGTTAATGCCTTTTTTAAAGCCTTTTCATCATCATGAAATCTGATTTTATTTATAGCACTTTTGAAACTTTCTGTTAAAGTATCAAACATTTACACCCCTTAAATAAATTAGTCACATTTTAGCAAACTTTTATTTATATCTAGCAATATCTTTAGGTTCTTTGGCAATATATGTTTTATTAAATAGAACTATTTTACTAGCATGCAATAAAATCCTTTTAGTTTTTGTAGGACTTCCATATTGTTCGTCTCCAACAATAGGATGTCCTATATATGCTAAATGAACCCTTATTTGATGTGTTCTACCGGTTTTTATTTGGATATCTACTTTACTCTTTTTGCCCTGAACTATATTTGGTTTAACTATAGTAATTGCCTCTTTACCAAGCCTTTTATCAATTTTTGATATAGATTTTGGTCCTTTAATTGTATGTATTGGCATATCTATTTCTATATCTTCATAAATTATACCTTCAACCCAAGCAGTATAGAACTTTTTTACTAATCTGTTTCTAAAACTCTCAATTGCTCTTTTTAAAAACTTCTCATTTTTTGCTAAAAGTAAAACTCCACTTGTTTCTCTATCGAGCCTATGGATTAATCTTACATCTTTAAAATAGGCCTCTATCTCATAGCTATCTAAAAAAGCTGGTTTATTTACTGCTAAAATATCGCTATCTTCATAGATAACTTCTATTTTTTCTGGCATTTCAACTCTAAATTTTGTATTTAATGGCATAACTGCTCTTGCTATTTTTACCTTTTTATCTCCAACATAGACTAAACCTCTATCAATTAGCTCTTTTGCCCTTTTACCCGATATATCTAGCTGTTTTGCTAAAACTTTATATGCTTTATCTTCCACTCTCTATTTCCTTTATAAACTCTTGAAGTTTTTGACTATTTGGTAGCTTTATAGATTTTATTTTACTGCTTTGTCCGCTAAGCAAAGTAATATCAGATTTTGCAACTTTAAATCTTTTTGATAAAAATTTAATAAGCTCTTTATTAGCGGCTCCTTCTACTGCAGGAGCTGATATTTTTACTTTTATTGCATCTTCCCCATAAAGTCCGCATATTTGGCTTTTGTGTGATTGTGGTTGAGCTTTTATTTTTAAAATGATAAAGTTACCATCTTCTTTATAAAACACTTTTTAAATCCTCTATAAGTTCATCGATATTTGTATTAGCCTCTATTTTTGCATTTGGTAAAGCCATAAAATCTAATAGTTTCTCTTTAAGTTTACTATTTTCTATTATAGTTAAACCCTCTATTAACTTAAAAAGTTCAACTTGATTATAGTAATTTTCTCCTGTTATTATTTTTGTACCAAATTGCGCCGCTTCTGCGGCATTATGCCCACCAATATTAGCAAATGCTCCACCTAATATTACAATATTGCTAATTGCATAAGCATTAATTAGCTCACCCATAATATCTATTAAAACAATATCGCTTTTAAAATCTCTATTTTGAGAATATTTGCTAAATGTTAAATTGTTTTTTATTGCAATCTTCTCTAAAAAAATTGCAACTTTATTAAACCTTTCTGGATGTCTTGGAACCACAACAAGTTGTGCGTTTTGAACCTTTTTAAATGTTAAAAAAGCATCTAATATTAGCTCCTCTTCACCTTCATGTGTACTGCCAGCTGTAATAATTATATCAAAATTTTTTGGATAGCTTTTATTTGGTTTTGGCAAATTCGCAAATTTTATATTTCCAATTACTTTTATATTTTTAGCTCCAAGTTTTACCAATCTTTTTGCATCATCATAACTTTGAGCATAGATTTTATCTATATATTTGAAGATATGTTTATATAAAAATCTAAATTTCATATATTTTGGAAACGACTTTTTACTAATTCTAGCATTTATTAAATAACTCTTTGCACCCTTCTTTTTAGCCACTAAAAAAAGCATATACCAAAGCTCAGCTTCAAATACCACTAAAGCTTTTTGCTTTTTTATCCAAAATGGCAAAAATATCTCATATGGTAAATAGGCTATATTTTTAGAGTAGCCTTTAATTACTTCATATCCTGTTTGTGTAATAGAGCTAAATCTTAATATATTGTTATCAAAATTTTTAATAATAGTTTTTATAGACCTAGCCTCTCCATAGCTACATACATGAAACCAAATACCATTCTCTTTTAAAGGAGGATTATTAATTAAAAAAAAGCGAGCTGGAATTGATTTTTTATATTTACTTTTTAAAGTTAAAATTAATAATATAGGTATTGCAACTATATAAAGTATAGTTGCTAAGGTTAAATAGATGTAGTAAAACACTAAATTTTAAGCCTCGTCTGTTTCACTCTCAAATTCAATATATAAAACTCTGCCACAATGTGGACAAGTTACAATCTCTTCACCTTTTATAAGGTCGCTATAAGCTTTGTCGTTAATTTTCATATAACAGCCATAGCATGCTTGATTTTGTACTTTTACAACAGCCGTATTTCCTGCCCATTTTCTAATTTTTTCATAAAACTCCCTAATTTTAGGGTCCATAGCTTTTACATGTTCCATTCTTTCTTGATATAAAGAGGCTTTTTTCTCTTCTATTGCTTTCATATCTTCTTCTATAGAGTTCATAACATCTTGCAAGTTATCTTCTGCCTCTTTAAGCTTCTCTTCAAGCTCTTTAAGCTCCTCTTGTTTTAAATCGTTAATTTTATTTAATCTTTCGATTTCATCATTATCATATTTTAGAGTCTCTTTTGCTATATGCTCTTCTGAAGATAGAGCATTTATCTCTTTTTCTGTTTTAACTTTAGCCTGTTTTTTTCTTATATTATCAAGCTGTACTTTTAACTCTTTTATCTGCTCTTCAAAACTAATAATCTTAGCATTATTATTATCTATAAGTTCTAATATCTCAGCTTTTTTTGATTTAAGCTCATCTACAACTTTTTGTGCTTTACTAATTTTTGCATTAATCTGTTCAATTTGAGGATTAAAACTATCTAGCGCATTGTCAATTTTAGATAAATCAACTAATTCTTTTGTATAAACATTCAAGGACTATCCTTTAAGGGTAAAAATTTCAAATGGATTTTTAGATTGTGCAATTATAACCGAAATTGGCAAAGAGTTTAATAAAATTTTCATAACATCTACAAAAAACTGCTCACTATCAAAATGCCCAATATCAATTAACATTTTATCTTCACTTAAGGCTTTCATAGCATCATGATACTTTATATCACCTGTTAAAAAACAATCTGTATCGATAAAATCTAACAAACTAGCCCCTGAACCTGAAGTTAAAGCAATTGATTTTATAGTCTCTTTTTTATTTACAACCTTAAATGTATCAACTTTTAATCTATCTTTTAAAAGATTTAAAAGCTCCTCAAATTTTAAATTAACATCACTTGTGCATATAAAATCTTTATATTCTTTGATTTTAAATCCTAAAATCTCTTCAAAAACATATCTATTTAAGTGAGTTTTATCAAAATTTGTATGCACAGCAATTAAAGATTGATTTTTTTTAATCATCTTTGCTAAAAGGTTGCTAGGATATTTTGTAAGATTTAATGATGTCAATTTTCCAAAAATTAGTGGATGATGAACTACAAAAAGAGCATCTTCACTACTATTTTTTATGATATTCTCATCAATATCTAAAGATACGACAATTTGTTTAACATCTTTTTCAAACTCACCTAAAATTAAACCACTATTATCCCATTTTTCTTGTAGTTCAAATGGGCTAAATTCATCTATAAATTGATAAATCTCTTTTACTTTCATAACCAATCCTAAAAATTTATTATATACTTTAATGTATTTATTAATTTACTTTTTTCTCTAATATTTGGAAGTTCACGACCTGGCTCAGTAGTTGTAATAATTGTTCTGCAAAGTGGATATTTACTCCAATTTTTAAGCCTAACTCCCCAATAGGTATGCATAATAACAGGTTCTTTCTTATATTTTCCTAAATATATTCCAATATGTCCTGGTACAAAAAGCAAACTTCTAAAAGGTTTAGCTCTGTTTATTATAGTCTCTTTTTTTATATTTTTTGGTAAACCTTTTATATAGATATGCTCTTTACCTCTTTTTGCCTGCTTGCTAGAGTTTCTTGGCAAAAATATTCCAAAAGGGGCGAAAAAATCTCTTGTTGTTGCTGAGCAATCTCTAGTTTGCATCTTACCACCCCATCCATATGGTTCATTATATAACTCTTTTGCTATTAAAGCTACATTTTTGGGTGTCATAGGTATAGGTTTTTTTGCAACCAAATTTTTTGGAATTGCTTTTAATTTTGCTATTGAAGCTATATTTTTTACTTTTATTGCAGTTAATAAATAGTTATTTTTTATAGGAAAAATTGTACCAAGTTTTACCAATGAGATAACTCTTTTATCTTTTACTAACCATAAATCATCTTTAATTGTTATAGCATATTTACCTGTTTTAAAATTTTTAATAAAATTTTCATCTACCAAAGCAATATCACCTCTTTTTATCCATCCATTTACATAAGGAGCTTGAACAAAAGCCCACCTTTTATCTTTTGAGTAGTGTGAAATAAACAAAGGTGTATTAGGATATATTGCAGAGTGTTGAAAAAAATCAAATGGAAACCAGGCTGTTGGCTTTTTGGGGTTTAAATAAGCAGAAGTTGTAGTAGGAAAGGCTCTAATATTGCTATGTTTTATTGTTATTGCTCTTAAATTTAAGCTATTTAAAGCTTTAAAATTTGAATTTTTAATCCAATACTTTTTTATTTTAGAGCTTATAACTCTTTTTTTACTATTATATATTACTCTTTTTTTTACAAACTTTATTTGCCAAAAAAGCTCATCTTCTGGCTCATCTATATAATTTATACTCCAAGGTTTAAAATACTCTTTGTTATACTCTTTATCATATCTTAACATCTCCTTTTTAGTTAAAGGTTTTACCTCTTTTGCATAATAGTATAAATTTTGAGGAATGCTCCTCATATCTGCTACGCTTTTAAAATGCAACCTATCTATTGCACTTCTTGCTCTTTTGCCTTTAATTAACTTATACTCTGCTAAAATTGCCTGTGTTATTATTATAAAGATTATTATATATTTCATATAGCTACTTTTTTATTGGAATTATATATAAAAAAAGTAGCCAAATAATTAACAAACTATTTATTTTAGGGGCTTAGGAGTTTATTCTTTTTAATCTATCTTCTTCTTGCTCTTTATATAATTTAGCACACCCAACTGCAAGTTCTCTTACTTTTAAAATGTAATTTTGTCTTTGTGCTTGAGAAATTGCTTTTCTTGCATCTAAAACATTAAATGCATGACTTGCTTTCATACACTCATCATACGCAGGAAGTGGTAAATTAGCCTCTAAACATCTTTTGCACTCATTACTAGCATCTTCAAAGTGAGAAAAAAGCATATTTATATCTGCAATTTCAAAATGGTATTTGCTAAACTCATACTCGCTCTCTTTATGAACATCACCATAAGTTGTAATATTCTCTCCAAATTTATTCCATACTATATCATAAACACTCTCAACACCTTGCAGATACATTGCTAAACGCTCTGTTCCATAAGTTATTTCAACTGCTACTGGGTCACACGCAATTCCACCAACTTGCTGAAAATAGGTAAATTGAGTAACTTCCATTCCATCAAGCCAAACTTCCCAGCCAAGCCCCCACGCTCCAAGTGTTGGGCTCTCCCAGTTATCTTCGACAAAACGAATATCATGCTCTTTTAAATTAAGCCCTAAATA
This sequence comes from uncultured Nitratifractor sp., assembly GCA_964500335.1. Lineage (GTDB taxonomy): Bacteria > Campylobacterota > Campylobacteria > Campylobacterales > Sulfurovaceae > JAADEQ01. The sequence goes on along the minus strand of CAZCOI010000193.1, from coordinate 2,787 downwards.
CTCTAAAGATTTTAAATATAGCTCTTGAATATTGTCTGGACTTGGTTTTATAAGCACTTGAAACTGATAATAAGCCCCAAGTCTATTTGGATTCTCGCCGTATCTGCCGTCTGTTGGTCTTCTACTTGGCGCAACATAAGCCGCACTCCAAGGCGTAGAATCAAGGCTTCTTAAAAGTGTTGCGGGATGAAATGTCCCCGCTCCGCTTGGTATATCGTAAGGTTGTATAATATTACACCCCTCTTTTGCCCAAAACTCTTGTAGTTTTAATAATAATTCACTAAATGTTATCACTTTTACCCTTTAACTTTTAATTCCTAAGGCTCTATCTATTTTTGCTTGGTCAAACCCGCAAATCCATTGGCTTCCGCCAATTAAAACAACAGGCACGCCGCGGCAACCATTTCTAATACAATCTTGCGCGGCTCTTTTATCTTTGCTAATATCGATTGTTTTAAATTTAATATTTTGTTTTTTAAAGTAATTTTTTGCTCTTGTACACCAAATGCATGATGGAGAGGTAAAAAGAACTACACTTTTTTGTCTTTTTTTCTCAGTTTGACTCATTTAACCTCCTTATAAAATTACTTCAATTTCACTGCTATCAAGTTCAACTTTTTTTGCTTTTGCAATTCTATCTTCATCTAACTTAGTTTTAAGTTCATCATCATCTAAAGCCATTATCTGAATTGCCAAAAATGCCGCATTTACAGCACCTGCCTTTCCAATAGCCAAAGTTCCAACCGGCATACCTGAAGGCATCATTACAGTGCTTAGCAGTGCATCTTCTCCTTTTAAAGGACCGCTCTCCATAGGTACACCAAGCACGGGTCTAGTTGTATTTGCCGCTACAGCTCCAGCTAAGTGTGCTGCCATTCCAGCAGCTGCTATAAATACTTGAGCACCTTTTTTTTCTGCATTTTGGATATACTCTTTTGTTCTTTGCGGACTTCTATGAGCAGAAGAGATTATTAGCTCATAAGCAACTCCAAACTTCTTTAGTGTCTCTGCACACTCTTTCATAATCTCATAATCACTCTTACTTCCCATAATAATAGAAACAAATTTCATTAACTTTCTCCTTTTGGTTTTAAATTTAATGGTGTCGAACTTTCAATAAGACCTTTCTTTTCAAGTGCCTCTTTAATTTCGCGACGCAAAATTGTATAACTAGGCAGTTTTGTAGGGAGTTTAATATCATAAATATAGCCACTATGCACACACTCTAGCTCTTTGCCATCTACTCTTTGAATCTTTTTAAATGTTAGCCAATAAGCACCATCTATTTGCTCAATTTTGCCAATTTCATTATCTACAAGCTCAACACCCTCTCCAATTGGCAAGACAATCTCTACCCTATCACCAATGCAAGTTTTATCTTTACACTTCCAGCTTAGCCCATCTTCGCTAACAAGCCCTGCAACTTGATGCGAGCCATACTGTATAGAAAATTTATGTGATTGAGTATCGTTTTTTTCAAATGGGCGCGAAATTAAGTAAGCATCTGTAAAGCCCCTATTTTGGGTAGTATTTAGCTCTTTTTGATATTTGCTTGGCTCATAAGCTCCCAAATAGTAATCATCAATTGCTTCTCTATAAGCTTTTGTAACTACCCCTACATAATATGGCGATTTTGTTCTACCTTCAATTTTTAGCGAATCAATTACGCCACTATCTAAAATCTCATCAATATGTGAAGCCAAATTTAAATCTTTAGCATTCATAATATATGTACCAACACCCTCTTCTTCATCTAGCCTAAAAGTTGTACCACTCTCACTATTGTGAGCATATATCTCATAAGGAAAACGGCAATCATTTGCACAGCTTCCTCTATTTGGCACACGACCTGTCTGAAGTGCAGAAACTAAGCATCTGCCACTATATGCAAAACACATAGAGCCATGCACAAAAACCTCTAGCTCTAAATTAGGCAGATGCTTTTTTATTGCCTCGCAATCTCTTAGGCTAATCTCTCTTGCTACAATCATACGCTTTACACCCAAATCGTAATAAACCTCGGCATCTATTGCATTCATAACATTTGCCTGAGTTGAGAGGTGTATAGGAATATCTGGTGCAATCTTAGAAGCAATCTTTACAACACCCGGGCTAGATACTATTAGTGCATCGGGCTTTAGCTCTGCAATTTTTGCAATATGGTTTTCGTATAACTTAATTTGTGAGTTAAAAGGAAACGAATTTACAGTAGCATAAACCTTTTTGCCTCTTTCGTGGGCATATTTAATACCCTCTGCATAAGAGTCCATATCAAAATCTTTTCCAGCTCTAATTCTTAAAGAAAATGTGCTAGTGCTACCATATACCGCATCGGCTCCATAATTTAAGGCTATTTTTAATTTTTCTAAATTACCAGCTGGAGCTAATAGTTCTACTTTTTTATCCATAGCTATCCATATTTTTTGTATAATTCTACAATAGTTACTATTAAAGGCTTATTATGAGAGTAGATTTACACAACCACACCCCACTATGCAACCATGCCAATGGCACTCCAAAAGAGTATATTTTAAAAGCTATTAATGATGGTATAGATATTTTTGGCTTTAGCGACCACGCACCGATGGATTTTGATAAAAAATATAGAATGAGTTTTGAGCAAATGGCAACTTATGAAAAAGAGATTTTAGATTTAAAAAAAGAATTTAGCGACAAAATAGATATCCGTTTAGGTTATGAAGTCGATTTTTTACCGGGATTTATAGATAATAGAGTATTAGATGCAAATGTAGATTATTTAATTGGCTCTGTGCATTTTATAAATAA
>CAZCOI010000192.1:0-2760 GCA_964500335.1 uncultured Nitratifractor sp. | reverse complement strand
CTGTTCTTTAGATGCTTTGGTACAGCTAGGGTTGCTTGTGTATCTAACTTTTTTGCTAGTTCTTTAAATATTGGCATAAGGCGTTTTATTTCGCTTTTTCTGCTACCTGGCATAAATAAAATTTTTTCTATTTTTTTAGGGAGAGTATTTTTATACTCATCTATTTGATCTAAAAGAGGGTGTCCTACATATTTAATATTTGCTTCTTTTGGATAGATATCTTTTTCAAATGGCAAGATAGATAGTAGTTTATCTACATATTTTGTTAATGTATATACTCTTTTTTTCTTCCAAGCCCAAGCCTGAGGAAGAATATAATAGATTATTTCTATATTTGGATTGGCTTTTTTTATCTTTTTTGCAAGTGGCAAGTTAAACCCTGAGCTATCAATTAATAGCACTTTATCACACTCAAAACTAAGCTCTACCATCTGCTTTGCCAAATCTAAAAAAAATGGCAACTTTTTTATGGCATCCCCAAATCCCATAATCGCTTCTTTTTGCATATCGACAATCGGGTTGCCAAGCTCTGAGCTAAAAATACCTTTTAATTCATAGCTATCTAAATGCTCTAAAAGCGAGCCTAAATGAACATTTGCAGAATACTCTAACGCACTTACTAATATTTTCATTTTTATATTATAGCTAAATTAATTTTTTGTGCAATCTATTTTAATCTAAAAATTGAAAAATAGTTAAAAAAGCCTTGTTGTCCTACTATTCCATTATATATAGGCATAATTTTTAGACTTTTTTTATTCTCTTTAAAAGAGGCTCTAATATATACTTTTAAATCTTTTATATTATGAGTATTTAAATTAAATTCGATATAAGAGTCTTTATCATCTTCTTTCTTGGTTCCTTCTATGTAATATATATTTTGCATTTATAGCTTTTTTCTTTTTTATATTATAAACTTTATCTCCTCTTTGATATATATTTGTAGCTAAAAAGTTTTTAGATTTAAGATTAGTAATATTTTTTTTACTACTAAATTGGGGTAAAGATATCGAAAGCCATATTTTACTAAAAAAATCAAATGTTTTGATTGAAGCTTTTAATTTTACTCTATCTTTATCTATTTTTGAAAATGTAAGTTTTATATAACCTAAATCTTCATCTAAAAAGTATCTATATTCATTTTTTTTAGGATTTAAAAACTCATTTAAAACAGAGTTTTTTGAAATTATAGGTTCAAGTTCTCTATATGGTATAATAAATTTTATCTGTCCACAAGCATAAGGTGTTACCTCATAGTTATTATAATAAAACTCTAAACCGTTTGGTGTTATTGCAAACTCATTAGCTAAAATAAAACTATTTTCAAACCAACAGTCATTAACCAAACTCTCATTAGCTTTTAAACCTCTATATCTTTTATACGCTTTTAATGCAATAGTATTTAATTTTGTACTGTAATCTTTAATAAACAGCTCTTTTAATTTAATTAACTTCCCTTTTTTGGTATAGTTATTATATGAGAGTCCAAAATATCCATGAGCCCCACCGCTATAACCGCTAATAGTATTATAAAAAACAAAACTCTCTTTATTTATTGCATATAACATATTTTCTATTCTATAATAATATTTTGCAAAAATCATCTCATCTTCTTCTATTCTATCTAGTACCTCTTTTTCGATATTTAGGTTATTATAATTATCTAAAAACTCTTTGTTTATTAGGTTAAAGTCAATATTATATGGTAATTTAGAATAAGATGTTTTATTATTAAAAATTATAGATGCTTCCGAACAAATATTTACACTTTTTGTTGGAATACAATATGATTGTTTTAGCTCTTTTTTTGCTAATTTTGCCTTAACAATATCATAAAAATACTCATTAGCATAAATATAACTAAAAAGTGCTAATATAGCTACTATCTTTTTTATCATATTTATAAACTCCTAGGAATTTTTAAAATTTGTCCAACATAAATTAGATTTGGGTCGCTAATTTGCTCAATATTTGCTCTATGAATTAATTTCCATTTTGCTGAATCTTCATATAAATTTTTGGCTATTGTAGATAATGTATCACCCCTTTTAACTTCATATAGCCAATAACCAATATAATCATCTATAATTCTTGGTCCAAAAATAACAGGTACTTGAACTATAGGAATGTTTGGGTCACCTGGGTCTAGTGCTGTATCATCTGTAGCTGTAATTAGTAGTCTATCTAGTTTAAATTCAATATCTTTTGGAATCTCTATTGTAGTTTGAAACTGTTTTAATCCTAATGCACCTACATTTACAACTTTACTAAACTCATAATGTCCATCACTTACATATATAGATAAACTACCCTCAAAAGCACTCGCATTACCAGCTATCATAATATTGTAATCAACTAAATCATAAGGTTTTGGTTGTAGTATCTCTATTGTTTTCATAATAGCCTCCTCTTTCAAAAATTATAACACAAAAAAGTGACAAAATAATCTTTTAGAGTTAATCTAAGTTATCTTTTAGTATTGTAAAATCAAAAAGAATTAGCCTTATAAAAATAGTGTTTATTTCTTTTATATCCTTGTTATCAACTAATATGTTATTTTTTCAAAATCTTTTATAAGTGAAAATATAAAATTAACTTCTTTAATAATAAATAGACAATTTAGCACTATATTGCATAAAAATAAGTAACAATTTGTATAATTATACAAAAAAGCAAAAGGCGATTTATGCAAGATGTAATAGAGTTTTTAAAAGAGCAGGGCAATTTAAAAGTAATTGACACTCCGCTTGATATTGAATT
>CAZCOI010000191.1:0-8444 GCA_964500335.1 uncultured Nitratifractor sp. | reverse complement strand
TATTGCACTATTTGAAGCTCTTAAGGCTTTTGTGCTCTCTAAATTATCCAATACATCAACAGCAACCAAAGTAGAAAGTGGCGTTAAAACAACACTGCTACTACCCTTTTGTCTAAATGCCATTAAAGTTTGATTAAACTTAGCATTGGCTCTTATATCAAACCCGCCGTTTGAGACAATTGGTATTGTATAGTTATCAAAAAGCTTCTTATCAACTTTTAATTCAAACTTTCCTTCACTATCACTCTTGCAGTTTGGCTCACCGCTATCTAATAAGCCGTTTCTATTAATATCATAAAAGATAGTCGCATCTTTTATCTCGCCATCAACAACACGACCATCGATTGATATAGTATTGTTTTGATTACTGCTACAACCTATAATAAAAAAAGAAAATATTAGTATAATAAAATAAAAAATAATTCTCATAAATTAGACCTTCAATATAAAATAGTGCGATTGTATCATATATTATTAAAAAGTTTAATATATATTTTTCTATTTTATAAAACTTTTATACCAATATAATAAATTTTGTGTAGAAGTTGCTAATATTTTTATATTATATGTTGTTAATATGTCTATTTTAAGTATAAAATTTATAGATAAATGATATTATGATAGAAATATTTTTTAATTAAAGGGGTATTAAGTGTCAAAAGGAGTAATTTCTATTATTTTTTTACTTTTTATTTTAAATGGATGCGCAATATCAACCAATCATTATACACCTCAAAAAAGATATGTTAAAAAAGAAAAAAAGATTTATAAACTTCCACGAGAACCTATCTATGGATTAGCATCTTTTTATGGCTATAAGTGGAATGGAAGAGTAACAGCAAGTGGAGAGAGGTTAAATATTTATGCAATGACTGCGGCTCATAAAAGCTTGCCATTTAATACAATAGTTAAAGTTACAAACCTAAATACAGGTAAATATATATATGTAAGAATAAATGATAGAGGTCCTTATGTTAAAGGAAGAGTAATAGATTTAACTGACGCCGCCGCATCAAAATTAGGAATATTAAAACAAGGTATTGCTAGAGTAAAAGTAGAAGTTGTTAAACTAGGCTAATTTATACAAAATTTTAAAAAGGTTGTGTATATTGGTTTGGCTTTTAGTGTTGTTTTATCTATTTTAATTTTAATCTTTTCAGTTATTCAAGGAGTAATAATAAATAGGGCATTAAAGTAGTTATAGTATAATTTAAAAAAAATAAAGGTATCTTTTGTGAGCTATAGTTTTGAACAAATAGAATTAAAAGATAATAAAATAGTTAAATTAGAGCCAAAAAAAATTACTCCAACTCAAGATAGAGTAGCAATTATTGCACATATATTTTATATTGATTTATGGGATGAGATATTACAATATTTACAAAAGTTAGAGTTTAATTTTGATTTATATTTAACTATCCCGCATATAATGGAAGAGAATGATATTAAAAAACTTTTTGTAAAAGAAGATATTACTATATATATGGCAGAAAATAGGGGTAGAGATGTATTGCCTTTTTTACTTACTCTAAATCATATTGGGGTAGATAGTTATAGATATATTTGCAAACTTCATACAAAAAAAACAGGCAATAGCCCACTTGGTAATGTTTGGAGAAAGCTTTTATATTTTGATTTATTAGAAAAAGAGTCAGCTAGTAAAACATTAGAACTTTTTGATAAAGATAGCAAAGTAGGGCAGGTTACAGGCAAAAACACAATACTTGATTCAAAAAGATATGCATATAGAAACAATAGTAAAATTAAATATTTATGTAGTGAATTAGGAATTGAGTTTGATGAAGATTACTACTTTTGTGGTGGTACAATGTTTTGGAGTAGAAGCGAAATTATTGCTCCATTAATTGAGCTTTTAAAAAAGGGTAAATTAGAGTTTGAAGAGGAGAGAGGACAAAAAGATCACACATTAGCTCATGCAATAGAGAGATTTTTTGGAATTTTAACAAAAGAGCAGGGTAAAATTATAGCTCCAAGTCCATCAAATTACTCAAAATTACCAAGAGAAACAATAGAAGAGACAGCTTCTTTGGTTTTATCTCAGCAGTATGCTGGAGAAGATATAATCAAAAAGATGAATCAATATACCACAGAGCTAGAAGAGCTAGCTGAATCTATGAGAATAAAAAATAGATTAAAAAGATTGCCAAGCTCTATTGCTAACTTTTTTAAAAAGAAACTATTTTTTTTTAGCTATAAGATAGGTAGTTTTAATATAAATAGCTTTATCAAAAAGTTAAAAAGAGTCAAATTCAACCGTTCAGTTTTTAAAAAACTATTTTACTATCTAAAAAGAGGAGAGTTTAAATATTTAGCTCAAAAGGCTTATGAAAAGATTAAAAAAAACCTATTTAGCTCTAAAAAGTTTCTCTTTATTGATTTAAAAGACTATTTTACAAAACAAAAAAAGATAACTTTTAGCAATATTGGCAAAGAGCCAATTGATATTATTATTCCTGTATATAATGGGTATGAGTATTTAGAGCCTCTTTTAATAAGTATTAAAGAAAATACTAGCCATCCATACAGACTAATAGTAATTGATGATGCTAGTCCTGATAAAAGAGTAGTAGAAATTCTTAAAGCTATGTTGGTTGAGCATGAAGAGACACTATTTTTACAAAATAGTAAAAATTTAGGTTTTGTAAAGAGTGTAAATAGAGCAGTAAAAGAGGTTAGAGGAGATTTTGTAATATTAAATACAGATACAGAAGTGCCTCCTTTTTGGCTTGAGAGGCTTATATATCCTATAAAACATTTACCAAAAGTTGCCTCTACTACCCCATTTACAAACTCTGGAACAATTGCTAGTTTTCCTAAGTTTTTAGAAGATAATGAGATTTTTGAAAATTTAGATTTAAAGGTGCTTGATAGTCTATTTTTTGATGTTAATGCACTAAACCATTATGCAAAAGCTCCAACTGGCGTTGGTTTCTGTATGGGGGTTAATTATGCTCTTGTTAAAGAGATAGGCTTTTTTGATGAGGAGAGCTTTTTAAAAGGTTATGGTGAAGAGAACGATTGGTGTCAAAGAGCTATTAAAAAAGGATACTCAAATTTAATAGTTCCAAATCTTTTTGTTTATCATAAGCATGGAGGCTCATTTTCTAGCGATTTAAAAGAGAGACTTCTTCAAGAGAATTATCAAACTTTAATTAAAAAGCACCCAACATATCCAAAACAGGTACAAGACTATATATCAAAAGATCCTCATAAAATTTTAAGAGAGCTTTTGGTTATTACTGCATCTAGTAAAAAAGAGCCTCTATTTGTTGTTTTTGACCACTTTATTGGTGGTGGAGCAAACTACTATTTAGATAAACTCTTAGATAGCAAGATAGAACAAAACTATAATAGTTTATTAATTAGATACGATTTTTATAAAGATGAATATAAGTGTAGCTATAGATATAAAGAGTATGAGTTCTATTTTGCTGTTGAATCGATTGAAAATTTAGATATTTTATTAAGTAGATGCGATATTAAAGAGCTATTTTTAAACTCTTTTGTATCTTACCCTAACCAAAAGGAGCTATTAGAGTATATTGATAATTTAGCAAAAAATAAAGATTGTAAAATAACTTTGCCTCTACATGACTATTTTGCAATTTGTCCTAGTTATACACTGCTAGATAAAGATGGTAAATATTGTAAAGTTCCAGATATTGAGGTTTGTAAGAGCTGTTTAACAAACAATAAGCAAGAGTGGAGAAACTTCTTTAATGATGAGATAGATATAGTTACTTGGCGTGAGCTCTGGCAAAATTTATTAAATAGAGCTAAAGTTATAACTTTTAGCGATGCTTCTAAAGATATCTTATTAAAAGCTTATCCAAACCTAAAAGAGATAGAGGTAGTTCCACATATTGTAGATGATATTGAACCATTAAATATGCCAAAAAGTAGTAACTCTAAAATTACTATAGGAGTGCTTGGAGCAATAAATTATGCAAAAGGCGCTAGCATTATAAAAGAGCTTGTAGAAACTATAGATAAACAGAATCTAAATATAGATGTTGTAGTTATTGGGCAAATTACTGAGCAGATAAATAGTAAACACTTTAAAGTAACAGGCAGATATAAAAAAGAGGAGCTTAAAAGATTAATTATCTCTAATAAAATAGATATATTTTTAATACCATCTATTTGGCCTGAGACATTCTCTTATACTACAGAAGAGATTATAAAAATGGGCTTACCTTTGATGGTATTTAATTTAGGTGCGCCAGCTCAAAGGGTAAAAGAGTATGAAAAAGGTTATATTTTAGAGACTTTTGATACAAATACAATTATAAAAACTGCAAAAGAGGCAAAAAAGAGCAATATATAAAAATGCAATTTTTTTTGCTACTTTAGCTTGCAAAAAAAAAGACTCTTATATAAAAAACTTCAAAAAATAAATAAATTTTTCTATATATTTTATATTGAAACTTAAATTCACTACTTTATGCATATTTGCAAATATATTTTTAATAAGAAACAAAAAAAATAAATAATTCGAAAATATTGGCTTATTGTTTCTTAAAGTTGTAAAAATCACTAAAAATCACTAAAAAAACTTATAATATATAAAAAATATGAAAAATATTTCCATAAAATGGACATTTATAAGAATAATAAAAGAAAAATCTGTTAATATAGTAAATGTAATATATCCATAAAATGGTATTAAAAATAATAGGAGTAATTATGAATATTAAGTTCAAATCTATACTTACTGCCTCTTTGTTATATGGAGGTAGTTTTTTGTATGCTTTAGCACCAGGTGGTGTAGAAGATGGATTAGTCATGTGGCTAAAGGCTGATAGTGGTCTTGATTGCCAAACTAATGGATGTAAACCAACAAGTTGGACTGATATAATTAGTAATTCAACTTTTAGTAAAGTTGGAGATACAGCTTATTTAGAGCTTATTGCAAATAACTTTAACCCAGCTATAAATTTGGGTGATCAAGCACACTTTAAATCTACTTTTGACCCATTAGACGCAACTAATAAAACACTTTCAGTATTTACAGTAGGTAAGAAAAATGATTCTAATGGAGATGCTAAAGGGTGTTTTTTAAACGCTAGTGCAAATAGTGACTGGTCAGGTGGTGGTTTTGGTTTATGTTATGAGTTAAATGAACCAAATATAGGTTTTTGGGTTAATGATAAAAATAGCTATTATGCATATACAAACCAATTAGATAGCAATATAAATCCAACTATACTTTCTGCTACTTATAATGGTGATAGTGGTGATTCTAAAGAGATGAAGTTTTATATAAATCACAATTTAATAGCAACAGCAAGCTATACAGGAGAAGTTGGAGATGGTGGAGATACATATATAGGTGCTGGTTCAGATGCTGATTATGAGTATAATGGGAATATATCTGAAACAATTGTATATAATAGAGAGCTTAGTGAAGAGGAAAAATTAAGAGTTGATACATATCTATCTATTAAATATGGTATTCATTTAAGTGGAATTAATAATTATGTTGATTCTAATGGAAATAGTGTTTTTAAAGTAGAAGCTCCTTATACTAATGCAATTGCCGCAATTGCATATGATAGAGCTTCAGGATTAGATCAAAGAGTATCAGGTTCTACTAAAGAAGATGGTGTTGTGGTAATCTCTACTAATAATGATTTTATCTCTACTAATCTTGATACAACTCGTCCTCGTCTTCAAGATGGGCAATATCTTGTATGGGCTAATAATGGTGCAGACTCAACATGGGATAGCGATAATAATGCACCAGAGAGTTTTAAAATTAGCTCTCGTAAATGGAAAGTGCAAAATACAGGTAATGTAACTGGAACTTTTATTCAATTTGATGCTACAAATGAAAATTTTCCTTTGCCTAAATTAACAGAGGGAACAACTAACTATTTTATAGTTGTAGATAGAGATAAAGATGGTGATTTTAGCGATGAAAAGCCAATAGTTCTTAAAAATTTTACAAATTTGTTTAATGCTCAAGTAGATTTTCCAGATGGTGCTGTGTTTGCTTTAGCGTCTCGTACAGAAGATCTTTTAACAGCTATTGGAAAAGATGCTGATGGCATAGGGGTAGATTCTCATCCTACAGCAGAAGAGCTTAATGCGATTGAAGGTGTTAGTAGTGCAAGAGAAGATTTAGAAGAGGAGTATCAAAACTATATTAATGAAAATCCTGATAAATTTTCAAATCCTGCAACTGCTCAAGAAGTTCAAAAAATGATAGATATCATAAATGCTGATGCTGACCAAATTCAAGACCCAATTAATCCAAATGAGCTTTCAGGTTTAAAGTTATGGTTAGATGGAGATGACCCTAATACTCTTTTTACAGATAGTGATTGTTCAAATAAAGCAAGTAATGGCGATAATGTAGCGTGCTGGGCTGATAAATCTGGAAATGATGCAAATGTTATTCAAACAAATAATTCAAGGCTACCAACATATGATGAAAGTACAGATAGTGAATTAAATAATAGAGGAGCTTTAAAATTTATTAAAGATGAAAAAGATCATTTAGTTTATAAATTATTAGATAATAATAAGCAATGGAAAGGTAATGCTACTGTATTTATTGTATTTGAAGAGTTAGAAGATGGAGATGTAAGAGACTCTTTTTTCTCAAATGGATATGCTGATTATGATGAACATTTTCAAATTAATATTGGTTATGATGAGAAAACTTTTATGTCAAGATTTAATGGTGATAAAAATCCTGAATTTGAGGTGCCTTTTGAACCAGAAGCACAAAATACATTAAAATTATATTCTCTTCTTCTTGATGATTTGGGTGTTAAAAATTTAGTTGATGGTGCAATTGTAAATACTAAAGATATAGTTGCAGGAAGAAGTTTTGATCAATATAGAATTAATATGAATAGGGCTAGTACAGACTTTACTACCTCTTATATTGCAGAAATTATAATTTATGATAGAGCTTTAAGTATGTCTGAAATTAAAGGAGTAAATAAATATTTAGGTATAAAATATGGAAAAGATTTTGATCCTCCAGTAATTACTCTTGAAGGTGATAACCCACTAATGATTAAAAAAGGTACTGAATTTAATGAACCAGGAGTAAGAGCAATAGATGATATAGATGGAGATATAACTGATAAAATTGTAGTAAATCAAGGTGGTTTAGATGTAAATAAAGTAGGTGATTATAATATAATATATAGTGTAACAGATGAGTTTGGGCATGAAACTAATGCTACTAGAAGAGTAATAGTTGATGTTGATACAGATGGTGATGGTATTTTAGATATTGTAGATAATGATGACGATGATGATACAATTTTAGATACTAAAGAAGATGGAAACTATACAATAAATAGTTATGATAAATGGAATTTAGAAGGTGGTTGGGAAGTAATTGAAGATGGTACAGCTTTAGCAAACCGTGTTGATGATGCTTCTTATCAAGTTGCTTCAACAACTGCAGATTTTTCATCTTTTAATAATTTAGATTTAGTTTTAGATTTAAAAGTTCGTGCAAATGATATAAACTCTACAGATACTTCAAAAACAGCAGATTTACTATTTAAAGTTAATGGTACAATTTATGCTAAATTTACTAACCCAGCAGATGATACAAAAGCAACTGTTAAGGCATATAATGGAGCAAAAGTATCAATTAATTCATTTGATATTACTGATTTTGGAGGAGATTATACTGATGTTGAAATAACTCTTCCAAATCCTAAAGAGAATAATGTATCAATTGAGTGGGTTTTTAGTGCTACAGGTGATGATTGGTCTGTTGGAAAGATAGGAGTATCATCTAAAAATGTTATTTTTAAAGATAGCGATGGAGATGGCATTGCTGATTATACAGAATCATCAATCAAAGATAGTGATAATGATGGTGTAAGTGATCAATATGATACAGAAAATGAAAATCCAGAAAATGATACTGATGGAGATGGAACTAGTAATATAAAAGAAAAAGAGGCAGGTACAGACCCATTAGATTCTAGTTCAGACCCTATATCTGAGATAGTTGATGATATTAATGGTGATAATAATGATAAAGGAGTTACTGCAAATTTATTAAATGCTATAGATGGAGTAAGTGGCGCAATTGATGGAGTAGATTATACAAGTGAACTTCAAAGAGCAAAAGAAGAGGGAGTATTTGAAGATCCAAATAAACCAACAGCAGATGAAATTCAAAAAGTGGTTGATTCAGCAAATGGATTAAAAAGTGTAACTGATACAATTAATGAAAATGGAGCTGTAACTGCTGGTACTTTAAATAAGATTATAGGAGTTAGTGGAGCATTAGATGATATAGATTATAATAAAGCTCTGCAAGAGGGTGAATATAAAGATAAAAATAATCCAACTATTGATGAAATACAAGATATAATCAATAAAACAAATGGAGTAAAAGCAGTAGTAGATGCAGCAAAAGATGATGGGAATGCAACAGCTGA
>CAZCOI010000190.1:0-1589 GCA_964500335.1 uncultured Nitratifractor sp. | reverse complement strand
GGCTATATTTCGCCAACAACCGTAACTGTTAGTTTTTTGGTTGCAATTCCACTTTGGATTAAAGCTTTTAAAAAACTAAAAGATGTTTTAGACGAAGAGAGTTTGCCTCTTTTATCATCTTTAGCGGCACTTTCGTTTATTATTATGATGTTTAATATTCCAATTCCGGGTGGTACAAGCGGGCATGCCTTGGGCGTTGCCTTAATTGCTATAATTTTTGGTCCGTGGGTCGGATTTTTGGCTTTAAGTTTGGTATTATTAATTCAAGCGCTAATTTTTGGAGACGGAGGGATTGGAACATTTGCTTTAAACTCTCTTGCAATGGGCTTTGGCGGAGCATTTAGCGCATATTATACCTATAAGCTTTTAAAAGGTAAAAAGTTTGCATATTTTGGTGCGGGGTGGATGAGTGCCGTTATCTCTTCGCTAATAGTTGCGCTTATTCTTGGTATTCAGCCTTTAATTGCAAGTAGCGGCGGTAAACCTTTATATTTTCCTTTAGGATTAAGTGCAACCATACCTGCGCTTGTTGGTTCGCATATGCTCTTTTTTGGTATTGTAGAGGGTGTTTTTACGCAACTTGCAATGAAAGTTATTAAAAAATTAGAGCCTAAACTTGCAAATATAGAGGTGATAAAATGAAAAAAATCTACCTTTTTGTAGCTTTTTTAATTGCGCTTGTGCCTCTTGGATTGCTTACGCAAAATCCCGCTTGGGGAGAGTGGGATATAAGTTATTTTAAAGAAAAATTAGGCTTTATTCCAAAAGGAATTAAGAGTGCAAACTCAACAAATGCAATAATTCCAGATTACGCAATAGATGGGCTTGGAGATGTTAGTAGCTATTATTTAAGTGCGATAATTGGAGTTATTTTAATATTTGTAATATTTTTTGCACTAAAAAAAGTTTTAAAAAGAGCAAAATGAATAAAGATAGCTTTGTATTTATAATTTTGCTTATTTATATTTTGGTTATGCTAAAAGTTAGCAACATTGCAATTTTAAGTGCTTTGGCGATTGCTTTTTTACTAATTTCACCAAAGATTGCAAAAAGAGCGTTTATTGCGATTTTGCTATTTAATTTAAGTGTAACGATTGGATATATTATAATTTGTTTAATTAACAAAAATAAGTTTTTAAATTACATTTTAGTTTTTAATTTAAGAGTTTTTGATATTACTTTTATGGCGTTTTTTATAACATCTAAAATAAATTTAATTAAGGTTTTTTCGTTTAATAAAGAGTTTAAATTTTTATTAAGCGCTACGCTTTTTCAGATTCAAAACTTTTTAAAAACATTTAACGATTTTAAATTGGCACTTAAAAGCAGAAGCGTTAAAAAATTAAACCAAAGAGATAAAAAAAGTTTTATTGAAGCGATGTTTTTTTACTTTTTTAAAAAATCGCTACATAACTCTAAAGAGCGCACATTAGCGCTTAAAGCAAGGGGATTTTTTGATTAGGTTAAATAGAGTTAGCTACTTTTATGAAGATTTTAAAGTTTTAGATAATATTAGTTTTGATGTTAAAAAAAATGAGCGTATTGTTTTGCTTGGAAATAACGGTAGCGGTAAATCTACGCTTTTAAAA
>CAZCOI010000189.1:0-5440 GCA_964500335.1 uncultured Nitratifractor sp. | reverse complement strand
GTAACAATTATCTGTTATAGTTATAAAAAAGTAGGAGGATACAATGAACACTATTTTAAATTACTACATTAAAGCTTTAAAAAATTATGCAAATTTTAATGGGCGAGCAACAAGAGCTGAATTTTGGTATTTTGTGTTAGTTAATTTTATAATTTCATTTATTTTAACAATTATTGATAATGCAATATTTGGAAGTAGTGTTTTTAGTTTAATTTACTCTATAGCTTTATTTATCCCATCTTTAGCAATAGGGGCTCGAAGATTGCACGACATTGGCAAAAGTGGCTGGTGGCAATTAATTGGTTTAATTCCAATTATCGGTGCAATAGTTTTAATTATTTGGTGGGCAACACCAAGCAAAGAAGATAATATTTACGGCCAAAAAAATAGCATAAACTAAAAAGTTTATGCTATAATAATCGGATGGAAATTATTAAAAAAATAAAAGAGTATTTTAAAAATTCCAACTATTTATTTGTTTTAATATTTGGCTCTTACGCAAAAAATGATTTTACGAATTTAAGCGATATTGATATTGGTATCTATTTTAAAGATAATCCAAATTACAAAGAAATAGGCTACCATAGTCTCAAATTAGAAGAGCTGTTAAATAAAAAAATAGATTTAATAGCACTAAACGATATTTACAAAAAAAATCCTCTCTTTAGCTTTGAAATTTTAAAAAACCATATGCCAATAATTATTAATAATCAAGAAGAGTTTATAAATTTTAAAACTAAATGCCAACTATACTACCTTGATGCAAAACCTTTAATAGAACAAAATCTATTTGCTCTAAAACAAAGAATTAAAAATAAAAAATTTGGAGAGAGAAACTTTGTTATATAGATTAAAAAATTTAGAAGAAAATATTGCAACTTTAAAAAGTTTAAAGCAAAAATCTTTACAAGAGATTCAAAATAATAAATTATTAGAGTGGTCTTTGCGATATGGAATTTTTGAGTCCATTCAAATAGTTATAGATATTTCGTGCCACATTGCAAATAGATACAATTTAGGTGTTAGTAATACTTATAGTGAGTGTTTGGAAAATCTTTACAAATATAAATATATCTCTAAAGAGCTTAAAGAGTCTCTAATTTCGGCGATTGGATTAAGAAACATATTAATACATGAGTATGTTAAAATAGATATTAATAAATTATATCAATTTTTAAACTTAACAAACGATTTTAAAAAATTTATAGATGAAATTAAAGAGTTTATTTAACAAAGCTTTAATCCATAACTTCGCAAAAAGCTACAAAATAAATTTTTTAAAAAGATAAATCTTTTACTCTTTTGCTCCTTTTGCTATATAATCAACCAAAGCATCTAATCGCTCTTTAGGAATATTTTTATAAGCTCTCATTGGCAATAAATATCCTTTCCATTTACCTTTACTTCCATTTAGTATAGAGTTTTTTATTATCTCTTTACCATTAACTCCATACTTTTTACCAATTTCTTCAAAAGATGGAGCATTCTTACTATTTTTTTGGTGACATAACATACAATCATTAGTCTCTAAAGCCTGTTTATATAGTGGCAGACTAGCTAATCTAGCTCTCTCTTTCATAATCTCTAAAACCTTTTTTTGGTCATATAAATCAAAAATATAGCTAGCTATTGCTTTTAATTCATCTTCTGTAACCTTACCTTTTAAAGAGGGCATTAAACCATAACTCTCTAAACTCTTTTTATCACAATAAGATTTCTCTTTAGAAGGATTAAGAGCATAATCACTAACAAAATTTATAAACTTATTTTTTAATTCACTAGGATTATTTACCTCCATCCAATCTTTTAAATGTACTGTAACTGTAAATAAAGGTGGAGCCTTTTCATCTTCGCTTGTAACTGGTGGCATATCTAAATTATGACAACTACTACACTTTTGTTCTACTAATGCTTTACCATCAAGATTACTATAGCTATTACTATTGTTACTATTGCTGTTACAACCTGCAAAAAAGAGTATAACCACAATAAATAATATTTTTTTATACATATTATAACCTTAGCTTTTATGTATTGCTATTATATTACTATTTTTTTAAACTTAAGAACTATTATACCAATTTAAAAGCTATCTAAAATCTTCACTCCCCTTCTCCCTTCTCCCTTCTCCCTTCTCCCTTCTCCCTTCAACCTTCAACCTTCAACCTTCTACCTTCAACCTTTTAAACCTCCACCTCAAGCCACTCTATATTATTATCCAAAAGATAAACCAAATACCCTTTTACATCTTTATTTTCTATATTTTTTAAAGCTTCTATATAATTTTTTACCTGTTTAATATTTTGATTTTTAAATTTTTCAGAACTTTTATAATCTATAATTATATTTTTAGTTTCGTTTTTTATTAACAAATCAAGCTGGAAAAAGTTATTTTTAAAGCTAATTGGTTGCTCTTTAAAAATTTTGCCGCAATTTATAAGCTTTTTAAACTCTTTATTTAATAAAAGCCTTTTTATTCTATCTAAAATATCGCTAATCTCTTTATCTTCTAAAAAAACGCCGTATCTATTTACTATTGCAAACTCAATCTCATTAAAATCGGGATTTTTAAAATCTATTAATTCAAGCCCGTAATGCATAGCTTCGCCAAAATAGATAGCTTTATAATCAATTAAAGTATCATCTTTATCTTCGCTTAACTCTTTTACCTCCTGCTTACCATAAAAGCTAATTGATGTTGGCAATTTTATTTGATTTAAAGGTCTTTTTTGCTCACTTTTAATTATATTGCCGCTTTTTTGCTCGCTTAAATTTAGCAAATCAAATTCGCTATTTTTCTCTTTTTGCAAAATAATAAGTCCGTTTTTTGCCCTTGTTAGCGCAACATAAAGCAAATTTATCTTATCTTTTAAACTCGCTTCTTTATTATTTAAAAGCGTCTTTTTATACTCTTTTACAAAATTCTCTTTAGCCTTAAATTTATAAAAAATCTTTTCAATCTCTATTACGCTTTTTTGTTTAAAAAGCAAAAATTCGCCGCTATTTGGCTTTTTGCTAAATCTATCAAGCAAAATTACATAATCAAACTCAAGCCCTTTAGAGCCGTGAATCGTCATTATAACCGCACCTCTATTTTCGTTTTGGGTAAGCTCGATTTTAGAGTTTTCAAACTCCTCTAAAAATTCAAAAATAGTATCTTTATCTTTTGCAAACTCAAGCAATCTTAAAATATTTAAATCGCCCCCAAAATAGTTAAACTTATCTATAATTAATTTAAGCGCTAAAAACGGATCCATTTTTAAGTTTAAAAAATCCAAATCTATTTTGTTTTTACCTATTTTTTGCAAAAAAGGCTCCAAATATATCTGCTCGTTAGTAGTTAAATATTTTAAAACCCCAACAAGCGCGGCGATTTTGGGGTTAAACTTTAAAGAGCTCGATGTTTTTAAAATGCTTTTTATTCCTTCTTTTTTAAGCTCTTCTTGCAAAAGCACGGCATCTTTATTTGTAAAGACTAAAAATGCAATATCTTCTAAATTTACACCACTACTTTCTAAAAATTTAGCCCTATCAATCGCGCTTTCAATTAGGTTTTGGCTTATTAAACTCTCAAAATACCCCTCGTTTTTATTGTGCGGTTTTTGATTTACATAATTTTTAATAAGCGGCTTAAAAATCTCATTAACCCTCTTAACAAGCAATCTTGCGCTTCTATAGTTGGTATCTAAATTTCTAATTTCAATATTATAATATTTGGCCACAAAATCAAAAAGCTCTTCAACCCCGCCTCTAAAGCGATATAAAGATTGTTTCGTATCACCCACATAAAAAAAGCTTCTAAATTCGTTTATCCCAACCCCCGCAAATATCTCATCGATTAAAGGCTTTAAAATTAAAAATTGCAAAATCGAAGTATCTTGAAACTCATCAAGCAAAATATGCAAAAATTTGGTATCGAGTTTAAAATATAAAAAATCTTTTGTTATAACATTTGCAATTAAGCGGTGGGTAAAATATAAAATATCGTTAAATTCAAGCCTATTTTTTGCTTTTATTTTTGCAATTTTTACATCTTTATAACTATTATAAACCTCAAAAAGATAGTATAAGACGCTCTCTTCTAATGCGGTGTGATATTTTGCAATAAGCTCTTTTAACTCTAAAAAGTTTCTCTCTATTTTTGGAAATTTATCAAGATATTTTTTATAAAATTTATGCTCATAAAGGGTCTCTTTTTCAAAAAAACTTTTTGTTATAAAGCTTTTAAAATCGCACTCTTGAAAATTTTTTAAAGCGCTTTTACTCGCACCGCTTTTTTGCAACTCTTCTAAAGTATCTTTTCTTAAAACATCAATCTCTTCTTTTATAGCATCTAAATTTTTGAGCATATATTTAGTTTTTGGCAAAATTGCATCAAGATTATAAAGTAGCTCAAAAAGCTCGATTAAATCTTTGCTTTTTCTTCTATTTACATTAACCGAAAGCTTAGCAAGAGAGTTTAAATTGTTACTTTTATCAAGCTCCTCTATTAAATTTATATCAAGCCCCTCTTTATTACCCTCTTTTATCTCAAAATCAACATCAAGCCCAATTTGCAAAGCGTTACTTCTTAAAATAAAGCTAAAAAAGCTATCAAGCGTTACAATGTAGTTTTTTGAGCTTATAAAATTTTGTAAAATTTTTGGTTGAAGTTTTATAATTTCATCTTTGCTTAAGTTGCACTGCTTTGATACCTCATTTAAAATAAGCTCATCATTTGGCAAATCTTTTAAAAATTTTATAACTCTTTCTTGCATCTCGTTTGCCGCTTTTTTGGTAAATGTGGCCGCAAGAATATTTGACGAACTTACACCCATAAAAAGCAGTGCGATATATCTAATGCTTAAAGCAAATGTTTTACCGCTTCCGGCTGATGCTAAAAGCGCCAAATGGTTTTTAAAACTCACAGATACTCTCCTCTATGGCAAAGCAATCTATATGCGCAATTTCTACAAACGCTAAAATCTTCGCATCTACTTGCTACAAATTTGTTTTTTTGTGATAACTCTTGCAAAATCTCAATAAATTTGCGCTCTTTTTCTTCGTAATCTTTTAAATATACAAAATCGCCGCTTTTTAAAACCTCTATAAAAGCAAAATCTCTATTTTTGCCTATATCTAAAAGTTTAGAATAAATTACCATCTGAAAATCGATTAATTTTTCAATATTAACATTTGCATCTTTGCTTGAAGAGCTCTTATAATCAATAATTAAACTAAAATCATCTTTTTTATCTATTCTATCGACTCTCCCGCTAAATTTAAGCCCCTCTATTGTGCCGCTAACACTATATTCGCTTTGCCAAATTTTCCAACCACTCTTTAAATGAATTATTTGCTTATTAAAAAAGTCCTCTAACATTTGGCTCCATAGCAGAGTTTTAAATTTAAGCTCTTTGCTCTCTTGCAAAAGTGCAACCTCTTTTAAAAAGGCTTTTTT
>CAZCOI010000188.1:0-1518 GCA_964500335.1 uncultured Nitratifractor sp. | reverse complement strand
ATTTTCAAAAGGAGAGGTATAATAGATTAGATTTACTCTATTGGGTTCAAAATATTCAACCAATGCCTTAGAGTTAACAATAATCTCATCACACATATAATTGCTAATTTGCTTTTCTAAAAAAGAGATAGCTCTTTTTATAAAAGATAGTTTTTTAAAAAATTTAAATCGATTAGAGAGATGATAAAAATTTAATTCTACATTATTATCTAAAGTGTCATAAACAACCTTATAGCCAAAAGCTTTAGCTAAAATAGAGATATGCAAATATTGTAAATCTTGTAAATATACAATTTTTGCCTCTCTTCTATGCTTCCATAAGTAGTAAATAGATTTAAAAAAAGATGGAACTTGAAAGAATGTTAAAGAGAGCCAATTCAACTTATTAATAACTCTATTTTCACATTTTAAATTATATTTTTTTACTCTATGCCCATTTTTTGTTAAATAATTTTCAATATATTCAAGTCTAGGATGAAGAGGATTAAAAGAGTATGGAGTTAAAATAAGTATCATTATTTTTTTAACTCCAATACAAACATAAAATTAGGAGCAAAATTACTTCTTAATTTAATTAAAAAGCCATCTAATCCATATACGATTTTATTTTTCCAGTTTATAGTCTTAGATTTACTATAATGATTTAACCAATAAAAATCATTAATTGTTAAACTCTCTACTCTCTCTATAACTTCCATAAATGTTTTAGGGCAGAACCAAAAGGTATGTTCATAGTTCAAAGAATATTCATTTTTAAAAAGTATATTCATAAAATTAATAGCTCTATTTGAGTTAGGAGTAGTAATAACCATTTTTCCATCTTCTTTCAAAAATTGTTGATACTTTTTTATAAATTCTACAGGGTTATCTACATGTTCAATAACATCTAATATTAAAATTACATCAAATTTTTTAGAGTGATTTAACTCATTATAATGAGATATATTATAGCCCATACTATTTAACTCTTTAATACCATCAATATTAATATCAACACCAGCCAACTCTACTGCTATCTCTTTTACTTGACTATGTATCCAACTGGGGTTACGATAATCAATATCTTGACCAACACACCCCACATCTAAAACTTCTTTTTCTTTACAGAAATCTAAAATCAATCTATTTTTTATTAAAAGTTCTTTTTTTTCTCTTATTTTTTTAAACCATATTTTTTTTATCTCTGTTAACTCTATGCCCATTCTATTTATCCTTGTAAAATAATTACCAAATTAATCAATCCCAACGCTATCAATAAAATTAATCGTTTAAAGGTAATACTCTTTATCTCTCTATTTCTAATAATCGAATCAACATTAAATGCCAAAAAAATATGTATCAATGTATCTATCATGGCATAAAAATATAAAAACCACGCCAAAGAGTAATCTATATAAAAATAAGAGATAAAAAAAAGAGATAAACATATCAATCTAAACAGATGTAAATACATAGAAATCTCTTGTCTATCAATTATCTTTAGTACATGTCCATAAGGTGCTAAAATTAATCCCACAT
>CAZCOI010000187.1:0-49015 GCA_964500335.1 uncultured Nitratifractor sp. | reverse complement strand
GATATAGATATGGGAGGGCATAGAATTACAAATGTTGGCGAACCTATTGAAGATAGCGATGTAATTACTAAAGGCTATTTAGATAATAAAATTAATAGCAATAGTGTAAGTTTTAGCGCTACAAATGAATATTTTAGCTATATTACTTTTCCTAGTACTATTGTAGAGAGCAGTGTAAATATTAATGAGTCAAATAGTTTTAATCCAGAAAGCGGTGTATTTACTGCTCCTAGCAATGGAGTATATCTATTTAATTTAGATATTTTAATAGATACATTTTATGGAAAAAATGCTGATGGTAGCAATGCAGATTTAAATGATTCTAAATGGAGAGAGGATAAACATATATATATTAAAAAATTTAATACAAATGAGAGCGTAACTTTAAATGGCGGTACAATTTTAGGTAAAGTTTGGATAGGAATGGAAGGAAAAGATAGCAATGGCAATGTTGTATTAGGACACAGAAAAGCTGGTTCAAGAAGCGTAATTGTAAAGTTAGAAGAAGGAGAAAAGGTTTGTGTTCAGTTTTTAAAATGGGATAATTCAGAAGAAGGAGATAAAATTAAAGCTATTATTCATTTTAGCGGATTCAAACTCCACTAATTATCCTATTTAAATAAAAGCTAATCTTCTGCTTAACCTTAAAGTATATTGCATTATATATTAAGCAATATACATCTATACTACTTTCAATGCAATTAAAATAATAAATAAATTTTGACTTTGCCACTATAATATATTAAAATTGTAGTGGAGGTATATCATGAAAAAGTTACTATTTTATATTTGGTTATTAATAATACCGCTATATGCTAATAAAATTGCTATAGATGCTTCAATGGTAATAAGCGGGGGAGTGAGTTTAGGCGCTTATGAATCTGGCTACAACTGGGCATTAATAGAGCTTTTTAAAAGATTTAAAAAAAGAGGTAAAAATATCAATCTAAAAACTTTTACAGGTGCTTCTGCTGGTTCAATTAACGCTTTAATTAGTGCAGTTACTTGGTGCCAAAGAGATGATATAAAGACTCTAAATAGTGCAAATAATAACCTTTTTTATAATACTTGGATAGATATAGATTATCAAGATTTAATAATAAAAGATAATAACTCAAATAATAAAAGTACACTCTTTAAAAGAGACACTCTTATAAAAAAAGCAAATTTTATTATAGATTATATGAAAAAACCAATCTTTAAAAAAGGATGCAAAGTAAATTTAGGTTTTGTAGTAACAAAAGCTATTCCCATAGAAGAGAACTTTAGAGGTATAAAAATAAAAAACCAAAGCTTTAATATTATTTTAGAACTTTTTGAAAAAAATAGTAGATTATACTTAAAAAACAAACCTTTTCATGATAGCCTATTATATTCAATTAAAATACCAGATATACAAAAAGATATATCAAAAGTTAAAGATATACTATTTGCCTCTTCAGCATTTCCCGGTGCTTTTGAAGCAGTGAAGTTAGATTTTATATATAAAAAGAAAAGAGATAGTGGCTACTTTATAGATGGAGGTGTTTATAATAATATTCCTCTTGATTTAGCTTTGGCATTAAATAAAAAAGCGAACTATTTTCTATTTATAGACCCAGATAATCTAAGAGAAGGCAATAACAATTGCAAATATAAAATAAATAACAAAATCTTAAAAAAAGCAAAAGATTTAGATGAAAATAGCGGTTTTTTAGGTACAAATATTTTACCTTTAATGCACTCTGTTGAGATTTTTAGAGCAATGAAACTATATGAGGCTATTAATAGATATTTTAGATATGATAAAAATAGAAACTTAATATTATCTACAAGATACCACCCAATTACAGGCAATTTTTTATGGGCATTTGGAGCATTTTTAGATAGAAACTTTAGAGAGTATGACTATTATGTAGGTATCTATGATGCAATATATAGCGTTGCAAAAGAGGCAATAGCTAGAGGTTTAATAGACTCTAAAAATATATCTTTAGTAATGGATAGATATAAAAATATACTAAATTTAAAAGGTGATGCATTAGTTGCTTATAACACTTTTAAAGCTATTGAGTTTTGCAAAAAAGATATTAAAGATAATAAATTTTATGCAATTTATAAAGCATTTGATAAAACTCTTTATGAAAATCAAAGATATAAATTAAAAGAGTTTAAAAAATTTATTGCCAAACTAGATACCTCAAAACTTGATATTAAAGAAGATAGTTTCTTATATTATGCAAAAGAGTATCCAAATGATTGGAACAAAAAGTTAATTAGAGAGTTTGTTGCAAGAGTAGCTACCCTAGAAGCCCAAAAGGCAAAAGAGAATCCAGACTATGAATCTGTAGAAAGAGCATTAGATTTTGCAACTTGGATAGGCATGGGATACTTAACAAAAAAAGATGGATTAATTTTTCAACCTCTATTAATTCCTAAATCTTTAGTTAAAGATGATATATATATCTATAAAGCTCTTCCTAGCGAATTTGCATTAGATACTCTTAATGGAGGTTTCTCTTTAGGTTATAGTCTATTTTGGTATCAAAAACTAACAATTTTTGATGGTGTAGAGTTTAAACTAAGTTTTAACCACTCTAAACATATAAATGACCATCTAAGATTAGATATAGACCCATTTATCAAAAGAAAAGCTTTAAGTTTTGGTGCAGGGGTTAGCCTATTTGGAAATTTAGAAGGTAAATTTTGGGATAGAGATAACGCCTTTGGAGCAAATGCATATATAGATTATAATGAAATTTTAAGATTTACATATGTTAGAAGATTTGGTAAAAGTAGAAATCAAAACTACTTCTATTTTGGTATTAAAAATATCCCATCACTGCTATATTGGCTAAATCATTAAATTTAGCCAATTAATAATCTGTACTCTCATCTATCATATATACAGCTTTATTCATCTGCTTTAATAAAATAGGATTTGCAACTAAAAGCAGTTTTAGCTCCTTTTTAGTTATATTATCTTTAAAATATAGAGGCTTTAATTTTTGCCATATATGTTTAACTTTAAGAAGCTGTTTTTTTATTTGAGGATTAGTAACTTTTGGCAAACCTTTATCTTTATTACCCTCTATTAAGTCATTTAAAGAGTTCTCAAATAGAGCAATTGTCTTTTTCATCTTCTTTTTTGCATTTTTATCTTTAAGCTCTAAATATTGCAGATACTCTTTTGTCATCTTTTGAGTTAGCATTCTCTCTCGCCCAGCAATATTTACAATATCTAATAGAGCTTTTTCTATATAGCTTACATTTTTAGATTTATTCTTAACAAAAATTGTTACTAATCTATTTGACTCTTTTAAAAGCTCTTCATTATGTGCTAAAATATAATTTAGTGCCTTTTTATCTTTGCCTTTACTATTTTGTATTTTTTTTACAGCCTCTTTAAATGGTTTTAAAAGTCTATATAATTTATGAATTTGAGTAATAGATTCAATATTTTTAGTACTGCTTAATTTTAACTCTTTATCCCCTTTTTCAAAACCAATAAGCGTTTTTTCATATAAATTTATAAATTTATCTAATCTTTGACAACTCTTTTTTTCTAAATTTAAAGCACACTCAATTGCAAGTTTACTAACCCTTTGAGTTAGCATTCTTTGCTTTCCAGCAAGATTAATTAAGTGTTTAGAGCTATTTTTTTGCTCCATAAAACCACTAATTAATGCATTTAGTTTTAAATACTGTTTTTGTCGATTAATAGATTTTGTATAAAGCTCTACAGCTTTATTCATCTCATATTTAGTCTTATCTAGCTTTTGAATTACCCTTTTTGTCAATTTTGAATCTTTCTTTCTCTTAAGTGCTTTAAAAATTAAGGGCTTAACCTCTAGCCAACTCTTTTTAACCTTATCTAACTGAGCTCTAATATTAGGAAGCTTTGTACCTTGTAAATTTAACTTTTTATCGCCATTATATAAGCCATTTAAAGTCTCATCAAACAAAGCTACCGAACTTTTTAAAGAGGCTAAAGCCTCCTTTTTACCAATATTGCTTTGATATAAAAGCAAATCTTTTGATATCTTTTGAGTTAGCATTCTTTGCTTTCCAGCCAAATTTATATCATTAGCCATCTTTAGCTTGCTACCGCCCCTATCGCCTAGCTTTGTAAAAAGAGTAACAGCTTGATTCATTCTTTTTAATAGCTCTAAATTATTATCTTTTATATATTTAAAATCACTCTTTTTTAGGTGCTTTAAAGTAGCAATCTTTTTAACTCTCTTTTTAAAAGGTCTCCATAACTTATAGACCTCTTTTAATTTTGCATCTACTGCTTTATCATTTGATGGAACTAATTTTAAATCTTTATCCCCATACATCAACCCTTTTAGGGTCTTATCAAATAGAGTATAACTCTCTTTTAGCCTCTTTGCATTCTCTTTTTTATCAACTCCTAAATATATAAGCAGTGACTCTTTACTCATCTTTTGAGTTAGCATTCTTTGCTTTCCAGCAAGATTAATAGCAACTGCTAACTCTTTTGAATTCATTGCAAATAGCGCTTCAAACAAAAAAATTATGGTAATTATAAAGTACTTATACATTTAAAGCCCCCTACTATAAGCTATACTTTATAATACCATAAATTCTGCTGATTAGATACTAATCTCTTTATTTAATATCGCTTTTAATACTTTATGTGTTAATTTTATGCGCTTTATTAAACTCTCTTTAGATGCTCTCTCATTAATCGTATGGTCTCCATCTCCAAATGGTCCAAATCCATCAAGCGTTACTACACCACATGAAGCTACTAAATTTGCATCGCTAACTCCTCCTCTGCTTTCAGTTAATAGCTCAACTTTACAAACTCTATTAATCTCTTTAATAAATTGAGCCTGTTTACTGTTTGGCTCCATTACATCTCTTTGAATACCCCCGCTTAATGAAGATATTGTCCCTTTAACTGTAGAGTTTTTAACTATATTTTCAATCTCGCTTAATACTTTATCTCTTTGAGTTATATTTGTATATCTAAGCTCAAAAGTTAAATGTGCCTCTGGAGATATTGTATTAGCCCCAATTCCTCCGCTTATCTTTCCAACATTTAGTGTAGTACCCTCTTTTAAATTTGTAAGTGCAACCAATCTTTGTAGCTTATAAGATGCCTCTAAATTTGCATCTGCTCCATCACTATAACTATTTCCAGCATGCGCGGCTTTACCTTTTATATCAAGAAAAAAAGTTCCAACACCCTTTCTCCCAATAACAACCTCATCATTTTTCCCTGCGGCTTCAAAAACTAAACAGTAATCATAATCTCTTGCTAACTTTAAAGTTATCTCTTTACTATCATCGCTACCTGTCTCTTCATCACTAACTAATAAAAAGTCTATATTATAAATTTCATTAAACTCTTTATAAAGCTCTCTCAAAGCTACTAATGCCACATAATTGCCACCTTTCATATCACAAACTCCAGGACCATAAATCCACTTATCATCCTCTCTAAACTCTTCAAATTTACCAGGTGGAAATACTGTATCTAAATGTCCTAAAAGTAAAACTTTTTTACCATCAGCTCTTTTAGATTTAAAATGCAAATGATCTCCTATATTTTCTCTTCTATAAATATCTACACTAAAGCCTAACTCTCCAAGCCAATCTTTAAAAATTTTGCCATTTTTATCAACTCCATCTTTATTTTTTGTCCATGAGTTTATCTCAACAATCTTTTTTAGCTCCATTAAATCAAAACTGTCCATTTTTTGCCCCATTTATTCGTATTATTTTGGAATATTATAGTAAAATACTTATTAATTTTTGCAAAGGTGAAGATATGAAACGAACTATTGGTATGTGGATGTATAAAAATGGCGGTGGTGATAAGATTCAAAAAAAGATTATAAAAAAGCTAAAAGAGAGAGATATTGAAGTTATACCAGATATCAATCTAAGGCATGCAGTTGCTAAAAATGGACATATTATTCATAATGGTATAAAAGTTGATAAGCTAGATCTATTCTTTTCATATAATGCTGGTGAGCAGACTCAATATCAGGTATTTTTATATGAAACGCTAAATAGAGTAATGCCAATGATAAATAGTTATGAGGCTTTTGCCCTAACAGAAGATAAATTTCAAACAGCATTTACCCTAAGACAAAATGGTATTGCAACACCTGAGTTTAGGTTATGCCACAGAGATGATACAAATGAGCTAAAAAAGATTATAAAAAAGTGGAAAAAAATGGTATATAAACCTACTGATGGCTGGGGAGGCGTAGGTTTAACAAAAATTGAAAGCGAAGCGACACTTGATACACTGCTTCCTTTTTTAAACCAGATGGATTTAAGATTTTTCTATGTTGAAAAATTTGTAAAGTATGATAATACAGACTATAGAGTAGATATTGTTGATGGAAAATTTGTAGGATGCTATGGTAGAAAAGCAAATAAAAGTGACTGGCGAACAAATATTACAAGTGGAGGTAGCGTATTTTTAAGAGAACCAAATGACGAGGTTGTAAATTTAGCTATAAAAGCCGCAAAAGTTTGTAAAACAGATATCGCAGGAGTTGATATAATATATGATTTAGAAAAAGAGGAGTATGTTGTATTAGAGGTTAATGGAATTCCAGCATTTGCAACACCAGAACAAGAGAAACTAGGCTTAGATTTTAACGATAAAAAGATAGAATTATTAGTTGATTTAATTGATAGAAAAAGTAAGAAGGAGAAGTAAAGTGGCAAAGAGTAAAAAGAGTAAAAAGCTTCCAAAATTAGGATTGCTATATTTAGATTATGTTTTAAGAT
The DNA here is from genome assembly GCA_964500335.1 of uncultured Nitratifractor sp. Taxonomy (GTDB): domain Bacteria; phylum Campylobacterota; class Campylobacteria; order Campylobacterales; family Sulfurovaceae; genus JAADEQ01. Next base: position 42,259 of record CAZCOI010000187.1, on the reverse strand, counting down.
TTTTTGATAAATCAAACTTCAAAGGGTGGCCAGATAAAATAGAGACTGTTGTATATCACTGGGGAAACGACAAAGAGCGCTTTATAAAAGAGGTAAAAAGAAAGAAGATTGATATCTTAATTGGAAATATACCAGCAACAGCATATGAGACTTTTAGAGAGATAGCAAGAGAACTTCCAGATGTTGAGTTTATACCATCTTTAGATACTCAATTTTCAAATAAATCTAAAGAGAATGTGACAAGATTTTGCTGGAAATATGATATTCCTGTTCCTAAAACATATATATTTTATGACCATAAAAAAGCAAAGGAGTTTATGGAGACTACCACATATCCAAAAATTGTAAAAAGAAGTTATGGACCTAGCAACTATGGAGGATATTTCGTACATAAAGTAGATTCTAAAGATGAGGCTAAAAAGCTATTTAAAACAAAAAAATATTATCCTTACTACTTCCAAGATTTTGTGCCAATGGAAGCTGATGTTAGAGTTATGCTTATTGGTCATAAACCAGTATGTGCCTTTTGGCGCCGTCCGCCAAAAGGAGAGTGGCTAACAAATACTAGCCAAGGCGGAAGTATGGATTATCAAGATGTTCCAAAAGAGCTTTTAGATTTAGCTGTTAAAGTTAGCAAAGCGGCAAATGCAGAGTATTGGGCATGCGATATTGCAGTTGGAGAAGATGGAAAATATAGAATTTTAGAGTGTGCAACAGCCTTTGCGGCATTCCCTTATATTCGTGATTGGATTGGACAATATCTAATGTGGAAATTCTCTAATGGGCGCTTTCCTCTCCCAAATATTCCAATCTATAACTGGGAAGAGCTTGGTAAAATGGATTCATCTGTACTTAGAACTCTTCGTTATATCACTTTTGGACGCTATAGCCCAAGCTATGATGGAGCATACTTCTTGGATAAAAAGAAAAAATATACAAAAGATGGAGAGGTTTACCTTCATAAACTAGATAGTCAATACCCTATGCTAAATACATACAAAAGAGAAGAAGAGGAGTGGCCAAGCGAAAAATGGAATTTTCAAGATAACTATACAAAAAAAGGCAAAAAAAAGAGTAAAAATAAAAAAGACTCTTTAGAAGATTCTCAAACAAATAGTGATAAGAAGATAGATTTATCAACAGATGATGTAAAAAATCTCTTACAATCTGTAAAAGGAATTGGCAAGAAAAAATCATCAAAAATATTAGAAAAATTTGATATTATAGAGATAATCCACGCAATTGAAACAAAATCAGAAAAGCTAATAGAAGAGTTTAGCTGGTTTGATAAAAAGATTCTAAAAAAATTGAATAAAGAGTGGGAAAAACTAAAAGAGAGACTAGATTTAAATTAGTCTCTTTTAACTTTCTAAATCTTTATAAGATATATAAAATCTGCTTAAACATTAAACGATATAATTAGCTTATTATTTTATTAAGGGAATTTCGCAATGGGAAACTTAGTTAAAACACTATTAGGGGCTCTTTTTGCCATAGGTGTTGCATACTATGTAACTACTATTACTAATGGGATTGCAAATAGCAGCTTTTTAATTTTAGCCGCAATTTTTGGTGCCTATATGGCTATGAATATTGGTGCTAATGATGTTGCAAATAATGTTGGACCAGCTGTTGGAGCAGGAGCTTTGAGTATTGGTGGAGCAATTATTATAGCTTCTATCTTTGAAGCAAGTGGTGCTTTGATTGCTGGTGGTGATGTTGTAGGAACTATTAAAAAAGGTATTATCTCTCCAAGCGCTTTTGGTAACGACCCAATCATATTTGTATATGCTATGAGTGCCGCACTTTTAGCGGCGGCTCTTTGGCTAAATCTTGCTACTTGGCTAAAAGCTCCTGTATCTACTACCCACTCAATTGTAGGCGGGGTAATGGGTGCTGGAATTGCCGCTGGTGGATTTGCAATTGTATCTTGGGGAACAATGGGTAAAATTGTTGCTTCATGGGTTATCTCACCTCTACTTGGTGGTGCAATAGCGGCTAGTTTTTTATATATAATTAAAAGCAAAATTATCTATAAAGAAGACAAAATAAGCGCTGCAAAAAAGGTGGTGCCAATTTTGGTTAGTATAATGTCTGCGGCATTTATTACATACCTTACACTAAAAGGCTTAAAGCATGTATGGAAAGATTTAGTCTCAATTTTTAGCTTTTTGCCACATACTAAAAAGCCAACAATTGGTGTTGGATTAACATTTGGCCTAATTGGTGGAGTTGTTACTTATTTAATAGTTAAGCCAAGAGTTAGTGTAAAAGTTACAAACTTAGAAAATAGTAGAGAAGATTTAAATAAGCTATTTACAATTCCTCTAATATTTGCGGCGGCACTTCTTAGCTTTGCGCATGGTGCAAATGATGTTGCAAATGCTGTTGGACCACTAGCCGCTGTAAATGATGCAATAACAAATTTAGCAATCTCTAAAAAAGCCGCAATTCCTCTATGGGTAATGGCTGTTGGAGGTTTAGGAATATCAATTGGTTTGGCTTTGTTTGGACCAAGACTTATTAAAACAGTTGGTAGTGAGATTACAGAGCTTGATCAGATGAGAGCATTCTCAATTATGATGGCCGCGGCAATTACAGTAATTATTGCTTCTCAGCTTGGGCTTCCTGTAAGCTCAACCCATATTGCAGTTGGAGCTGTATTTGGTGTTGGTTTTTTAAGAGAGTGGTTAGATAGCAAAAATGCAAATGAGGCTCAATCTGCTCTTTTAATTGAACAAGAGAGATTAAAAAGCATTAAAGAGGCTTTAAAAAAGTGTTCAGATGATAATCCTCAAAAAAAGCTAGATTTAATCAAAGAAGAAAAGGCTCAAAAAAAGGTTGTAAAAAAACTTAAAAAATCTATTAGAGAGAGCTATGTTAAAAAAGGTATGGTTAAAAAAATTGTAACTGCTTGGGTAGTTACTGTACCAGCGGCCGCAGTTGTCTCAGCAATTATATTTTTTGTAATTAAAGGTATAGGAGCTTAATGCTTCTATATAAAATAGTAAGAATATATCTTTAATCTCTACACATTTTTATTCCAAAGTGATATAATACAACAAAAAAAATATATAACTGAAGGTAAAAGATGAAAAATCAATATATCTCATATAATGAGAGCCTACAATATCTTAAAGATAAAGAAAAAGAGTTTCCAAATCTAATAGAAGTTATAAAAATAGGCACAACTTATGAAGGTAGAGATATAGTTTTAGTAAAAATTAGCCAAAATGTAAAAGATGCAGATAAAAAACCAGCTCTTCTATATACAGGAAGCATTCACGCAAGAGAGTGGATAGGGCATGAGTTGGCTCTAAAATTTATAGACCATATTACAAAATTTGCAACAATTGACCCTATTTTAGAGAAATCTTTAAGTGAATCTACTCTATATATGGTTCCTTGTCTTAATCCAGATGGATATGAATACTCAAGAGAACACTTCTCTTTTTGGAGAAAAAATCGCCGAAAAAATCATGATGGCACATATGGTGTAGATTTAAATAGAAATTTTAGTATTGGATGGAAAAAAATTAGCAATACAAAATCTAATGTATATGGAGGAGAAGAGCCATTTAGCGAAGCTGAAACAAGAGCAATAAAAGAGTTTGTAGATTTGCATCCAAATATTACAATTGCACTAGATTATCACTCTCAAGGAAATGTCTTTTTTCCTGCTCATAAATTTAAGCATGAAGCTGAAATAGATGGTACAGATATGAATGCATTAGCCGCTAATATGAATGATGAGTTTGCAAAAGTAACAGGTAGAAAGTATGGTATTCATCGTGGTAAACCACCTGCTACATTAATTAGCGGTAGTGGAAGAGAATATTACTACTCAAAAGGCATATTGGCAATGGTTGTTGAGGTTGGTACAAAAAATATTCCAGACTATATGAAAAGTATGAGTAGCAGTATAAACGAAAATATTCCAGCCTTAAAATATGCATTTAGCGAAGTTATAAACTACTCTCCTTTAGCTCCTAAAAGAGTAGATAATTTTACTATTAAAAGTGTTGATGTAAATAGCGTAGAGCTAAGCTGGGAGTATGAGATAAGAGATGATATCTTTTTTGAGATATATAGAAGCACAAACGATAAAGATGCTTGCAACGAAAGAACAAAAGTTGCAATTGTAGGAACTACAAACTATAAAGATTGCGATTTAGATAGCTCTACAAACTATCACTATACTATAAGAGCTGTGAGTAAAAAAAGTGGTTATAAATCTCCTTTTGCTCCTGTAGTAAAGGTTAGAACCCTGCTTGATGAAGATGAGTTTTTTAAGTTAATTTTTGCTTCAAAAGAGCAAACTGGATATGTAGGGCAATATACTCAAGAGCAAAATCGCTCCCATTTTGGTGTAAACTCACTATTTGTTGGAGTTAATAAATCTAAAGGAATTTGCGATAGTGTAATAACTTTTGATTTAAGTTCGTTACCAAAAAATGCAATTATTAAATCTGCAAGATTTTATATATACCCTATGAATAGAGTTGCGGCAAAAATAGAAAAATATGGAGAGTGGACACTATCTATACTTAAAAAAGATAGCTTTAACGATATTGCCGATTTTAATCAAATTGATAATGCTAAATCTAAAGGTCATATAGGAAGAGGTATTAAATCTCAACAATTAACTCAAGGAATATGGAACTATTGGGACTTTTCGGCTCTTGAGTGTACTCTTCTTCAAGAGGAGATTGCAAATAGTAAAGTTACCTTTAGATTAGATGGTCCAAAAACTCTACCAGATGGTGAAGATTCACAGATGATGCAATTTGATATAGGATATGGCAAGTTTGGAGGCGGAATACACTATAGACCAATGCTTGATATTAAATATACAATTCCAAAAGAGAATTTAAATCTAAAGGTCAATAACTTTAACACAATATCTAAAGATGGTATAGAAGATGGATTAAAAAGCGGTTTTGATAAGAGTGGAGAAAAGATATATGGCTATTTAGAGTTTGATTTATCAAAATTGCCAGACCACAATACAAATATTATAACAAGCTGTGCCCTAAAAATAAAAAATAAAAATATACCTAAGAAAAAATCTGATATAAGATTTTATATTGAGTTAGTAGAGTTAGATGAAGTTGGAAGTTTTGAAGATATAAAAAATCGTCAAAAAATAGAGTATATTGGATATGAAGTATCAGAAAATGATTTAAAAAAACAAGAATATCAATATTTTAAATTTGATACACTCTCTCGCCATATTTTAGATAAACTCCATCAGCAAGGAAAAAAATTAAAACTTGTAATTAAACCTACTTCATCTTTAGGAGCAGTAAATAAGATAGTTCAATGGGATGAAGATGTAGAGTTAAATATTAAATATATAAACAAAAGAAGAACCCCTCTACCGCCGCCAAAAAATATAAAAATAGTAAAAGAAAATGGTATGATTAAACTAATTTGGGATAAGGTAAATAGTAGCGCTTTAAAGGGGTATTATGTAGTTAGAAACAGCTTTCATCCACCTAAAAACTTTTTAGATGGCGTAAAGCTTTATGGAGGCAAAGATAACTGGACTTATGATAATTTTGCCTCATTTGATAAAGAGAAGTATTATGCACTATTCTCTTATGATGAGACTCCAAACTTCTCTGAGCCAATAATTATAAAATATGACCCATTAGAAAAGTATATATAATACCTTTAACCCAAATTATGCACTAACTTTTATTAAAAGTGCATTGCAATAGGGGTTTAATTAAAGGTATTACAACTTCTTAAATCCCCACTCATAAAGCCTCTTTTAAACCATTCTACTCTCTGTCTTGATGTTCCATGCGTAAAACTATCTGGTACTACATACCCTTGAGACTCTTTTTGTAAAGTATCATCTCCAATTGAACTAGCCGCTCTTAAAGCCTCTTCTATATCGCCTGGCTCTAAAACTCTAAATCTCTTTTGAGCATGATGCGCCCATACACCAGCATAACAATCTGCTTGAAGCTCCACTCTAACTTGCAAAGCATTAGCTTTTGGTGAGTTTCCAAATCTTTGCTGAATTTGTTGAACCTTTTGCAAAGTGCCTTGTAAATTTTGAATATGATGCCCAATCTCATGAGCTAAAACATAAGCTTGAGCAAAATCGCCTGGAGCATTGTGTCTTCTTGCAAGCTCATCAAAAAAGCCTAAATCAAGATAGACTTTTCTATCGGCTGGACAATAAAATGGTCCCATTTGCGCAGATGCAAAACCGCATCCACTTGTAGTATGCCCTCTATATAAAACCAACTTTGGTTTTTGATACCTTAAACCATATTTAGGTAGTAAATTACTCCAAATCTCTTCTGTTGTTGTAAGCACTTTACCTATAAACTTAGCCTCTTTATCATCATTTGCACTACTACTGCCAACTGCCCCGCCACTTGTTAAAAAGTTTAATGCACCGCTAAAATAGGCAAATGCTCCAATAGCAATAATAGCCCAGCCAAATTTTGTTCTAAGAAGCATTCTAATAACAGGAGCTAACATAAAAAGAGAGCGCATACTAATACCCCCTCCAAAACCGCCTCTTGAAGAGCGACGATCCTCTACATTTGAGCTCTCTTTAAAATCATCTAAATCCATGCCTAACCTTTTATTGTAATTTAGGCATATTATAACAAAAAATTTTTAGTGTTTTGCTCCAAACTCTTGAGACCAATAGTGTGTATATTTGGTATTCTCTTTTACATGAGCCATACCAATCTCTGTTACATCTTTGTTCATTAAATTAGCGCAATGTCCATCACTCTTTAACCAAGCATTAACTACATCTTGAGCCTCATCAAAATAGGTTCCACCTGCTACATTCTCTTCTACTAATTTATAGTTGTCATATCCATTATTATCTATTCTTTCATAAAAGTGGCTTCCTCTACCCAAATTTAAATCTACCGATGTCCAATCACTTGAAGTATTTGTCCCTTCATGCTCCACAACACCATTTAAAGCCATATCTCTAGTATGCTCATATGCCGCTTTGTATAACTCATCACTCCAAGTTAAAGGAGGAGCTGGCTCAAAAACACCTTCGCTTCCACAATCTTGAGTATCTGCTCTTGCACTATTTACAGCATCTAAATAGGCTTGCTTTTGCTCTTCTGAAATTTCAGGAATTTGCCTAACAGCATTTTGGGCTTGCATATTGCTACTATTTTTATTACTCTCCGAAGAGCTATTGCCATAGTCATTAAAATTTATATTAGAGGAGCTTCCAGTAGTGCCTCCGCCTCCACAACCTGCAAAAATTACTGCAACAATCATTAAAAGAAGAGATTTTTTCAAAGCAACACCTTTTTTATCGCCATTATATCATAACAATATTAAATATATACCCAATATTGCAATCTTTTATATTTTTTAGATACAATTATAAATATGGAAAATATAGCAGTACTTTTTAGCGGAAATGGAACAAACTTAGAGTATATTTTAAATAATATGCACAATAGATATGTAAATGTTGTATTGGCTCTTACAAATAACCCAAATGCAAATGGTATAAAATTTGCAAAAGAGCATAATATCCCTTTAGAAATAATCGATTCAAAAAAATTTAGCAGTAGAGAAGATTTTGATAAAGAGGTTGTTGATGCTATTAAAAAATCTAATGCAAAATTAACTGTACTTGCAGGATTTATGAGAATTTTAACCCCTATATTTACTAGCCAAATTAAGGCTATAAATCTACATCCCTCTCTTCTTCCAAAACATAAAGGGTTAAATGCAATCAAAAGAAGCTATGAAGACTCCTCTAATATTGGAGGAGTAAGTGTACATTATGTAACAAGCGAACTTGATAGTGGAGAGATTATTGTTCAAAAATCTATTAAAAAAGATAATCTCTCTTATCAAGAGTATTATAATAAAATTAAAATTATCGAAAAAGAGGCTCTTAAAGAGGCAATTTTAAAACATTTTAAAATTTTATATAAGCAGTAATTGCAAAATCTTTTGCTATAACTGCCGCAATTAGATGAGCAATCTTTTTTAATCTAGGTTTTAGCCATCTAACTTGTCTTTGACAGCTTATCTCTCCAAGCTCTAAAACAACAAATTTTTCTGCATCAATTAAATTAAATGCATAATAATTACTTAAATTTTTAGTATAGTTATCCTCTTTCCACTTAAAGGGAAATACCTTTTTATAAGCTCTTTTCCATCTAGTAGCAAGCTCTTTTGAAGCTTTATCTCTATAACCTACGCTAGCTCCTGCACTACATCTCTTTTTTGCTCCATCAAAATGTATTGCAACTGCAACTTTTGCTTTTATATTAGAAATATTTGCACCAACTCTTTTTGTCTCAATTCCCCATTTATTTAGAGTCTTTGCAACCTCATTTGCTACTAAAATGTTCCATTCAACCTCTTTATATTTGCCATTTGATGAGCCTGTATTTCCTTCTTCTCTTCCTTCATGACCAGCTTGAATTACTACTGCTAAAGGCTTTGTATAGCTTTTATATACTGCCCAACCAATAAATATTAAAATAAATCCAGATATAATTAACGCCGTAATATTTTTAAACATATGTAATTATAACTAAATAATTTAAGTTTATTTTTATTGATATTCGTTATCATTACTAAAAAATTAAGGCTAAAGATGAATCTATCGCAACTAAAAAAAGGACAAAAAGCAATTGTTAAAAGTGTAAATGGAACAAAAGAGATGAAGCAAAGACTACTATCTTTTGGTTTAACAAAAGGCTCTGAGGTAGAGTTAGTTGATTGCTCTTTAACAAAATCTAATATTAAGATTATGGTAGATACCACACTTTTAGCCCTTAGAAGAGAAGAAGCGCAAAATATAGAAATAGAGGTAATTTAGATGAATTGCAATAGCTGTAATGATGAAAATATAGGTAAACGAAAAAGAAGAAGAGGCAAAAACCACTGTACTTTTGAAAATTTAGAGCCAATTTCTAATGGACTTAAACCAATAAAAATAGCACTTGCAGGGCAACCAAATGTTGGTAAATCTATGTTAATAAATGCTCTTAGTGGAAAAAATGAGGTTAAAGTTGGGAACTTTTCTGGAGTAACAGTTGAAAAATTAGAGGTTTGTTTTGAACACCACTGCCATCTTTTAGATTTAATAGATTTGCCTGGAACATACTCTATAGAAGGCTTTACTGAAGAGGAGAAAGTTGCAAAAGAGTTTTTGCTTAATGAAGATTACGATTTAATTTTAAATGTAGTAGATTCTACCAATCTTCAAAGAAATCTACTTTTAACTTTAGAGCTGTTAGAGCTTAATAAAAAGATGGTTGTTGCTCTAAATATGAGCGATGAAGCCCAAAAAGATGGTATAAATATTGATGATAAACTTCTATCTAAACTACTAGGTGTTGAGGTTGTTAAAGTCTCTGCAAAAAGTAAACAAGGTATAGATGAGCTTTTAGATATGCTTCATAACATAGCAGATAGTAAAAATAGAGCAAGCTCAAAAATTACCTACTCAGAGCCTATAGAAGAGGAGCTTATTAAAATCGAAGAGTTTTTAAATGAAAGAAACTTTAAATATAAAGATTTAACAAATCGAGAAGTTGCTATAGCTCTCTTATTTGAAGATGAAAAACTATATAAAAATCTGCATGAAAATCCTATAATGATAGAGCTTTATCCATTAATAGTAGAAGCAAGAGAGCATCTTTATACCCACTATGATACAAAAGATATAAAAGAGATAAAACAAGCTGAACACACAGCAATTGCAAGAGGTTTAACAAAAGAGGTTTTAAAAACCAAATCTAAACCAAAAAGTTTAACTTTAACACAAAAGATTGATTCAATCTTAATGCATAAATATTTTGGTATTCCAATATTTCTATTTTTTATGTGGGCACTTTTTCAGCTAACATTTGAGTTTGGTGCAATGCCAATGGAGTATATAGATAGAGCAATTAGTGCTTTTGGAGATTTTGTAGGTAGTTATATTCAAAACGATAATCTAAGAAGTCTTATTGTAGATGGAATTATAAGTGGTGTTGGAGCAGTATTGCTATTTTTACCAAATATTATAATTTTATATCTTGGAATTGCTCTTCTTGAGACTACAGGATATATGAGCAGAGTTGCATTTATTTTAGATGGATTTTTTCATAAGTTTGGACTTCATGGCAAAAGCTTTATTCCGCTAGTTACTGGTTTTGGATGTACAGTTCCAGCTTATATGGCCACAAGAACACTAAAAAGCAAAAAAGATAGACTTATAACTTTATTTATTTTAGGTTTTATGAGCTGTGGAGCAAGACTTCCAATTTATGTACTATTTACAGGAGCATTTTTTAGTGAAAAGATAGCTGGAAATATTTTATTTTTAATCTATATAAGTGGCGCACTATTGGGGCTTATTATGGCAAAACTACTTAGAGTATTTGTATTTAAAGGCGAAGATGAGCCTTTTGTAATGGAGCTTCCTAGATATCGTCTGCCATCATTAAAACTGTTATGGCATACAATATACTCTAAAACTATTGGCTACTTAAAAAAAGCAGGTACTTTTATATTAGCCGCATCTATGCTAATATGGTTTGCTAGCAACTATCCAAAAGATTCTCAATTAGAAAAGAGCTATCTTAAAAAGATTGAGATGGCAAAAAGCAAAGATGAAGCTCTTAAATTAGAAAGAGAGTTAAAAGCAAAAGAGTTAGAACATAGCTATCTTGGTATTATTGGTAAAGCAACAGAGCCATTTTTTAAACCAATTGGATTTGATTGGAGATTAACTATTGCATTAGAGACTGGATTATCAGCAAAAGAGGTTGTTGTATCAACACTTGGTGTTTTATACTCTGTAGGAGAAGCCGATGAGAATAGCGATACCTTAAAAGAGATTTTAAGAAAAAATATCAATTTAGCAACTGCTCTTAGTTTTATAGTTTTTGTTATGATATATTTGCCATGTTTTGCCGCAAGCAGTGTATTTGTAAAAGAAGCTGGAGGTTTTAAATATTTAGTATATCTATTTATATTTACAACCATAACTGCTTGGAGTTTATCATTTATTACATATAATATAGTTAAGTTATGGTAAAATAACTATTAAAAAAGGCTTTAAGGGTGAGAATTGCAATAGTTAAGCTCTCTAGCATGGGTGATATTATCCATGCAATGGTTGCTTTGCAGTTTATAAAAAAACAAAAAGAAGATATTATAATAGATTGGATTGTAGAAGAGGCATTTGCTCCAATTTTAGAACACAACCCCCATATTGACAATATAATTACAGTAAATCTTAAACGCCTTAAAAAGAATAAATTTCAAATTTTTAATGAGATTAAACAGATTAAAGAAAAAGCAAAAGAGAGTTACGATTTAGTTATTGATGCTCAAGGATTAATTAAATCTGCATTAGTTGCAAAGATTTTTGGTAAAAATATTGCCGGTTTTAATAAAAACTCAATTAGAGAGAAGCTTGCATCATCATTTTATAATATAAAAGTAGATATCGATTATGCACAAAATAGTATCGATAGAAATGTAAAAGTAATTGGAGAGCCTTTAGGTATTGAGATTACTAAAGAAGATATCTTAAATAAAGAGCCTTTTTTATTCTATAAAACAAATTTAGAGCTAAATAGATGCTTTAATATATTTAGAAAAAATATTGTCTTTGTAATTGGCTCTACTTGGGCTAGTAGAAACTACCCAAAAGAGAGTTTTGCTCAGCTAGCAGATATGCTAAAAGAAAATGTTATGATTGTATGGGGGACAAAAGAGGAAAAAGCTAGAGCAGAATGGATTGAAAAACACTCAATCTACTCAAAAGTTGTACCAAAACTAGATTTAAACTCTCTAAAAGAGCTAATAGATAGAGCCGATTTAGTAATTGGCAATGATACTGGTCCAACACATATGGCATGGGCTATGAATAAAAAGAGTATTACTATTTTTGGACCAACTCCTGTTGAAAGAATCTATATTACAAATATAAATAAAGCTATTAAATCAAAAAGCAAAATTAATCCATATAAATTAAATAAAAAAGATTTTTCAATAAAAGAGATTGAGCCTACACAAATATATAATCTAGCTCAAGAGCTATTATAAAGGTGCTTTTTGAAAGATAAAAAGTGGCAGGGAATAAGATTTTTAAAACCATACTTTAAAAACTATAAAAGTCTAATCTTATTAGCTTTGCTCTCAATGGCAGGAGTTGCAATAACTTCAGCACTAACTGCTTATATTATGAAACCACTTTTAAATAACCTATTTATTAAAAAAGATATAAATATGCTATATCTAATCCCTCTATTAATCATTATAATATTTTTTGCAAGAGGTATATTTAGGTTTTTTAGCGCATATCTTAGTGAAAAGATAGGAGTTGAAATTACCCAAGATATAAGAAAAATGTTATACTCAAAAGTTTTAAATAGCAAAATGGACTCAATTGAGTCTAAAACCTTAGGGGAGATAAATACAAAAATAATAGAGACTGTTTTAAATTTGCATAATATTATCGCAAAAAGTATTCCAAGCTATCTAATTAGTATTATGACAATAATCTCTTTAGTTGGGGTTATTTTATATCTTAACTGGAGACTCTCTTTATTTGCAATTCTTTTTGCTTTAATTGTAATTATTCCAATTAAGATTTTAGGCAAAAGGGTAAAAAAGCATGTTCATAGCGCTGAGGGTTTTGTAACTGAACTTAACGAAAGAATAAATGAAACCTTTAATCACTTAGATATAGTAAAGGTTTATAATCAAACAGCAAAAGAGGAGAGTAAATTTAAAAAATATTTAAAAGAGTATAAAAATGCTCTTTTAAAATTGGTTAAATATCAAGAGCTAACCTCTCCTATAATGGAGTTTTTTGTCTCTTTATCTGTTGCATCTGTAGTATTTTTTGGAGGATATGAAGTAATTAATAATAAAATGAGCGTTGGAGATTTTTTTGCATTTTTAACTGCTCTAATGATGCTTTATGCCCCAATAAAAGTGGTTACTAGAAACTCTTTAATTTTTAATATGTTAGATAGCTATATAGCAAGAGTCGAGAGTATCTTAAATCTAACCCAAGAAGATGATACAAAAGAGAAAATTGACAATATTAACACCATTACCTTTAAAGAGTGTTCACTAAAAATTGGTAATAAAGAGATTTTAAAAGATTTAAACTTTAAAATTGATAAAAATGATACTATTGCTATTGTTGGAAAAACAGGCGCTGGAAAAAGCTCTATCTTAACACTGCTTTTTGGTTTTAGAGAACCATCTAGCGGAGATATTTTAGTCAATAATAAAAGTATTAAAGATATAAATTTAAAGAGTTTAAGAGAGCAAATCTCATATGTTAATCAAGCTAGCGGTATCTTTAATATGAGTATTAAAGAAAATATTATCTATGGAGAAGAGTTTAATGAAGATAGATATAAACTTGCAATAAAAAATTCTCACTGCGAATTTATAGAAAATTTAAAAGATAAAGATAACTTTATTGTAGGAGAAAATGGAAAAAGATTATCTGGAGGGCAAAGACAAAGAGTTGCAATTGCTAGAGCCCTATATAAAGATGCACCGCTATTTATATTAGATGAAGCTACAAGTGCATTAGATGCAAATACTGAAGCTTTAATTCAAGATAGCTTAGCTACAATTATGAAGCAAAAAACAACCCTAATAATTGCACATAGATTACAAACTATACAACAAGCTACAAAAGTTATAGTTTTAGATGGGGGCAAGATTGTAGCTATGGGAAGCTATGATGAGGTTAGTAAAACAAAAGAGTTTAAAAAGAATTTTGCATTAGATTAAGGAGTATGATGCATTTAATTATTGAACCACCAACTTGGCTAGGCGATGCTGTAATGGCTAGCGGTGCTATTAAAAAACTTATAATGCATCTAAATCCATCTAAAGTAACCCTTTTTGGAAGTAAAGTTGCAGTTTCTCTATTTCCAGAATATGAAGCAATTATCGATATAAAAGAGGATAGATTAAAAAATATACTCAATCTTCCAAAAGCTGATAAATTTATAAGCTTTAGAAGAAGTTTCTACTCAAAAATTTTAGCTCTTAAATATGGCGGGAAAACCCTTAAAAAGAGCAATAGAGGGCATTTAAGCGAGCAGTATAATGAGTATGTTAATAAGATTTTAAAAAAAGAACTGCCAAATTTTGCTCCAAAACTCAATTTTATCCCTAAAAAATATGATACAATAACAGTAGGTATAAATCCAGGTGCCGCATTTGGTTCAGCAAAAAGATGGTATCCACAAGAGTTTGCAAAAGTAGCTAACTCTTTAGATGCAAATATTATAATTTTTGGAGGTCCTGGAGAAGAGGATATGGCAAAGGCTATCGAAGATAGCTTAACAACAAAAAATTATATAAATTTATGCGGAAAATTAACAATAAGCGAACTTTGCTCATATATAGGAGGATTAGACCTTTTAGTAACAAATGATAGCGGACCTATGCATATAGCCGCATCTTATGGTGTAGATGTAATAGCAATAATTGGACCAACAAGCTATAAACATACATATCCATACAATACACAATATAAAATTGTTACAAAAAATTTAGATTGTGCACCCTGTAATAAAAGAGTATGTCCAATAAAGACTCATGAGTGTATGAAAGCAATAAGCTCTAATGATGTATTAAATGCAATTAAAGAGCTTAAGCTAAATTTAGTAAAGGAAAATAGTGCAAAATAGAGTTGATTTAGTTAGAAAATACCTATTAATATTATATATATTTACTATACCTCTATCTACAGCTATTAATAATATCTTATTTGGATTTTTAATACTTTTTTGGATTATTTGGGGAGATAAAAAAAAGACAATAAATCAAATCAAACAAAACCCAATTGTCGTAGCTTTTATAATACTTTTTGCTATATTTGCCATTAGCTTTTTATGGAGTCAAAATACAAATGAAGCAATTAAATTAATAAAAAAAGAGAGTTTTTATTTAGCATTGCCAATATTTATATCTCTTATGAAAAAGGATGAGATTGAAAGCTATATAAAAAGCTTTCTTAGTGCAATGTTTATAAGCGAATTTTTATCATATCTAATCTTTTTTAATATTGTTCCTCCATTTTTACATGCAACAAAACACGACCCTGTTCCTTTTATGGGACCAACTGGACATATATCATACAATCCTATGCTAGTACTCTCAATCTATCTTTTAATTTTTCTATTTTTTAAATCTAAATCTAGCAAAATATATAAAGCAATTTCAGCAATATTTATTATTACTATGACAATAAATCTATTTATTACTGGCGGAAGAGCAGGACAAGTTGCATTCTTTTTTATGCTTATAGTAATCTCTTTACAATATTTTAAATTTAGCCTTAAAAGCTTTTTGGCAACTATTGCTTTAATTGTGGCAATATTTTTTACAGCATATAGTAGCAGTAAAATTTTTCACCAAAGAGTAAACTTAGCAATTAGCGATATAAAAAATTATAAAACTAATAAACATACAAGTGTTGGTATGAGAATAGCTACTTGGGATAACAGCCTAAGAATTATAAAAGATAATCCAATCTTTGGGGCAGGAATTGGCGATTTTGGAGATTTAGTAAAAAGTTATAGTAAAAAATATACTCCAGATGCAATAATGAATCCTCAGCCTCACAATATGTATCTTTTTGCATGGGTAAATAGCGGTATTTTCGCTCTTTTAGCGCTATTAGCTATATTTATATTCCAAATTAGAGCCGCATTTGTTATAGATGATAAATATAAACCAATTAGAGTTGCTCTGCCAATTTTATATCTAATTATTATGTTTAGTGAATCTTATCTATCAATTCACTATACAAAAATTCTTTTTTTAATATTTAGCGCAATGCTATTTATCGATTTAAAATGGAGTGACCTTAAAAAGCCTCATCAATCCCGCTACAAATAATATGTCCAATTAAAATGTGCATCTCTTGAATTCTTGGAGTATTATTTGATGGAGCTACTATATTATACTTACAAAACTCTTTTAAAGCTCCTCCACTATTACCACTAAGTCCAATAGTTACAGCACCAAGCCTATTTGCTAACTTTACTGCTTCAATTACATTTTTTGAATTTCCAGAAGTAGATATACCAATAACAATATCTCCTCTATTGCATAAAGCCTCTACCTGTCTTGAAAATATCTTATCAAAACCATAATCATTACCTATAGCACTAAGTGCTGAAGTATCGGTTGTTAGGGCAATTGCACTAAGAGCAATTCTTTCTTTTTTATATCTGCCTGTAAGCTCTGCGGCAATATGCTGAGCATCTGCCGCACTTCCTCCATTTCCAAATAGCAATACCTTTTTTCCATCTTTTAAAGCTTTAATAATAATTTTAGTTACACTGCTTATATCTACTGCTATCTCTTCTAAGGCATCTAAAACCTCTTTATGCTCTCTAATTTGAGCTATGATACTATCTATTTGCACTAAGAGCTCCTCATCTTATTTATAATATTTGTAGTGCTTTTTCCCTCTACAAAATCAATTAACTTAACCTCTTTTACCAAATTTGAGCCAACAACCTCTTTATCTTTATAATCAGCTCCTTTAACTAAAATATCTGGTTTTAGTTCTTTTATTAAATTATATGGCGTATCTTCATCAAAAATTACAACCAAATCAACACTACTAAGCGCACTTAAAAGGTATGCTCTATCCTCTTGGTCATTTACAGGGCGACTATCTCCTTTAAGTCTTTTTACACTACTATTGCTATTTAATCCAACAACCAATAAATCACCAAGCTTTTTTGCTTCATTTAAGTAGTACGCATGCCCTTTATGCAAGATATCAAAACACCCATTTGTAAATACAACTCTTTTACCATTGGCTCTTTTTTGCTCAATAATAATCTTTGCAACCTCTTTTGATACAATTTTACTCTCAATATCAGATAGATTAAGCACCCTATTATACTCTAAAATCTCATCAATAGTTGCAGTTGCAGAGCCTACCTTTGCTACCACTACAGCCGCCGCAGAATTTGCAAACATTGCCGCACTTTTTATATCAAATCCATTTGCAAATGCAATAGCAATTGCGCTAAGTACTGTATCTCCTGCTCCTGTTACATCATAAACCTCTTTTGCAACAGTTGGAACAATAAAAAACTCATCATCTAATATAGCTATTCCATCTTCGCTTAAAGTTATTAACCCATACTCTAACTCAAGCTCATCTTTTAACTTTTTTATCGCTTTATAGATACTTTTTTTATCTTTAATATCAATATTTGTAGCAATAATTGCCTCTTTCTTATTAGGTGTTATAAGTGTAGCACCCCTATATTTAGAGTAGTCGCTCCCTTTTGGGTCTATTAAGATAGGAATAGAGTTTCTCTTCGCTAATTTTATTATCTTTTGTGATAACTCTTTAGTTACAACCCCTTTTGCATAATCAGAAATTACAATTGCATCAAAACTATCAATACTATTTTGAATATCTTTTAAAATCTTATCTTGAGTCTCTTGTAAAATAGTTTTTGTTATCTCCTCATCAACTCTAAGCACTTGCTGTTTAGATGCCATTATGCGCAATTTTTTTGTAGTAACCCTCCCTTTTTCTTCTACTAAATTTGAATTAAAATCTTTAATTAATGATTTTAAAATTTTTGCATTCTCATCATCACCAATAACACTAAATAAAGATACCTTTGCATTAAGTGCTTTTAAATTTCTAGCAACATTTCCAGCTCCACCCAATCTAAATGTCTGCTCTTTACTATTTACCACAACTACAGGAGCCTCAGGAGAGACCCTATTTGAGCTACCCCAAATATAAGCATCTATCATTATATCGCCAACTACAGCTATATGAGACTCTTTTAACTTAAAATCCATCACTCACCTTACAAATTTTAAAATATTTTATCATTATTGCTATCTAAAAAAGCTTTAAAACTATCTACACTTTTAAATGAGTAGGTAGCTCCTTTTATATCTTTTTCTCCTATAGCAACACTTATACCAATACCAGCATTTTTTGCTAAATCTATATCGCTTTGTTTATCCCCAACCATCCAAGAGTTCTCTAAATCTATATTAAATCTCTCTTTTGCATCTAAAACCATCTGTGGATTTGGCTTTCTACATCTACAGCCACTACTAGGCTCATGAGGACAAAAATATACCTCATCTATATCTGCTCTTTGTTTTTTAAACTCATCTTTCATATATTTAGTTAAGGTAAAAAAATCATCTTTACTATAATATCCTCTGCCAATTCCAGACTGATTTGTAACAACAACTATTAAATAATCTCTATCTTTAAAAAATTTTACAATATCAAATATTCCCTTACAAAACTTAAAATCCTCAATTTTATATACATATCCATAATCTTTATTAATTACCCCATCTCTATCTAAAAAAAGTGCTCTTTTCATTAATATTTCCCAAAATATAATATAAATTTATCATTAGAGTATCTATATTTAGCCTCTTTTTTTATAAATTTAATCTTTAATATACTCTCTAATTGCTCTTTTAAATATAAGGTATCTTTATCTAAAACAATTAAACTGCCCTTTGCAATATCTACATCTTTTAATATTTTTATCTTTAAATTTGGATATATATATCGAATATTACCTCCACTTAACGATGATGTATAGATATAATTTTTAAAATCTTTATCTATATTATTTGTAATTAATTTTTGATATGGATAGTTAAATCTTGGATTTTTATGAAATATAGATGGTTTTACAACCCTTAAAATATATGCACTCATAATTAAAAAGATAAAAAATATAGAAATTGCTAAAAATCTATCTACTCTTTTTAAAAAGCCATCTTTATTGCTATTTAGCTTTGTTGCAAAAAATATAAACATAGGCGAAAGTAATACAACTAACCATCTGCTTTTTAAATTAGTAGCTTGCAAAATAACTAAAAGTACGAATAATAAAACTATTATAACAATTTGATGCCTCTTTAAAAAACTATCTCCTTTTATAAAATATCCTCTAAAATTGGTAAAAAATATAATAATATATAATCCAAATAGCTCAACTAAAGCTAATAAATAGTTTTTTAACAAAAAAAACAGACTAAACTCTTCACCTTTTAATTTATTTAATGTTCCATCAACTGCTAAAGATAAATTATTATAAAGCCAATATAGATGAGGAGCTAAAAGAAGCATTAAAATAAAAAATAGGAGTAAAATTCTAAAATCAAATAGAAATCTTTTTAGCTTTTTATCAAAAAATGCAACTACAAAAAAAGCAAAAAGGTATAAAATCATATTATATTTAGATAAAATCAATGCCCAAGCCAAAATTGATAAAATTAAATAATCTTTTATACTAAAGCTCTCTTTTGTTCTTAAAAGCAAAATATAATATAGAGTAACTTGACTTACTCCAAAAGCCAAAACTGTATGGGTTAAGTCTCTTTGACACTCCCAAGAGCAAGGAGGCACCATAAAAATAGAAGCCATAGCAACTAAAGATATAGCCCTATTTTTTGTTAAAATATAGCTACTTTTATAAATAAAAAAATATCCAATAAAAAGCAATATATTTTTTAACAGAGCAATAGCAACTAATGGATTTTTAAATATATAAAAAAATATCTGCTCAATCCAGCTATATAGTGGAGGCTGAGTACCATAACCCAAACTAAAATTATTAAATAAAAGCATCTGTTCTGCTTCATCTCTCTCTAATGCTCCACCAATTAAAAGCCTAATAATAAAAAATAATAAAAAATATATTACAACAATATACAGATAGTTTCTTACTAAAAAACTCTCTTTTCTATTCACTACTTAATCCTCTATAAGGATTGTGCAAAAACAATATTCCAATTAAAGATGAAAGCATTGTTATAAAAAAGAATAAAAAACTAAAAGCAACTCCAACATCACTTGGATAATCAATTAGCTTTAATCCATAAAGAAAAGTAAGCTCCCTAACACCAACTCCCCCTACTGTTATTGGCAATACACTAACAACTGATGAAATTAAAAACAGAACCAAAAACTCAACAATAGGCACATTACTATTTAAAGATAAAATTATAAAATATGCACTAACTAACTGTAAAATTTGAACTATTAAACCTAAAAATGTAGTAGTCTTAAAAAACTCTAAAAATCTATCTAATTTTTTTGAGATAATAAAAAAGAGTGGATATATTAAGATAGCTAAAGATATAGCTAAATAGTAAAAAAAAGGTATATCAAATGAGCTAAAAGGATAAAGAATCGCCCCTAAAAATATAAGCGCAATCAATCCGCTAACCCTATCAAAAATTAGCGCTTGCAAAATTAAAGAGAGCTTTGTATTATGATACTTATTTAATAAATATGCTTTATAACCATCTCCACCAATTCCGCCTGGTAAAAACAAATTATAAAACATACCTACATAATATAATATTAAATTTGCTTTTTGAGATATATTAATATCTATCTCTTTAAAGTAATATATCAATCTTATTGCACTTGCAATTTTTGATAGATTATAAAAAATAAAGGCTAAAAATAGATAAAAAAGATTAACTTTTAATAATATCTCTATAAGACTTTTAGTATCAATTGTATTTAATACAAAAGCTACTAAAACTAAAGAGATAACAATTTTAACTATGCTTTTCACTTGAACCTTCAAAAATCTCTTTTATAATATATGGCTTTTTATTTTGAGATTCATAATATGTTCTCATAACAAGTTCTGCTAAAAAACCTGTAGAAATTAGCATTATTCCGCTAATTACAAGCAATATACCTAAAAGCAAAAGAGGTCTTGCTCCAATATCTTGACCAAAAATCTTTAAAATTAATAGATAAAAATTAATCAACCCTCCAACAAAAAGCATTCCAAAACCAACACCTCCAAATAGATGCATTGGCTTTGTTGCATATTTTTGAAAAAAGAGCATTAACATCAAATCGCTAATTACTTTAAAGGTTCTGCCAATCCCATATTTACTAACACCATGAACTCTTGGATGATGTTTTACATCAACTTCTGTTATCTTAGCTCCATACATCTTAGCTAAAACCGGAATATATCTATGAAGCTCTCCATATAATCCCAAATTTTTAGCAACATCTTTTTTAAATACCTTTAATGTACATCCATAATCTCTAATATAAACGCCTGTTGTTCTTCTTATAATCCAGTTAGCAATTCTACTTGGAATCTTTCTTAAAGAGTCATCTTTACGATTTGCTCTTCTTCCAGCAACTACATCCCACCCTTCACTCTCTAGCTTTTCTATCATCATAGGAATATCACTTGGGTCATTTTGCAAATCTCCATCAAGAGTTACTATCAACTCTCCATTAGCCTCATCAATTCCAGCCGCCATTGCTGTAGTTTGCCCAAAGTTTCTATTAAAAATTAGCAATTTTGTTTTACTATCAGCAAGCTCTTTAACCTTTTTAACTGTATTATCTGTAGAGCCATCATCTACTAAAATAAGCTCATAATCTATATCTTTTAAAGCCTCTCTAACTGCCTTAAAAAGAGGCTCTATATTATCTTCTTCATTCATTAATGGAATAACTACCGATAATTTCTTCATATATTATCCTAATAAAAAATTAAATTTATTATATCAAATAGCTCCTTGGTCTATCATAGAATCTGCAACTTTTTTAAATCCTGCAATATTTGCACCTACTACTAAATTTCCATCACTCTTATACTCTTTTGCAGTCTCATAAGAGGTTTTAAATATTTTTCTCATAATTTGTCTTAGTTTAATATCTACCTCTTCAAAGTTCCACTGTGTCATAGAAGCATTTTGACTCATTTCAAGCTGAGATGTAGCGACACCTCCAGCATTTGCCGCTTTTGCAGGAGAGAATAAAACTCCATTTTTTTGCAAATATTCAATTGCTTTTGGTGTTGTTGGCATATTTGCACCCTCATTTACAAGAATACAACCATTCTTCACAAGCTCTTTAGCATCAACTAATGTAAGCTCATTTTGAGTTGCGCTTGGAAAGGCAACATCACAAGGTATATGCCATATTGCATGACCATCTTTTGGATAGTGTACAGCATCTATATATTGGCTATCTGGATGAAGCTTTGCATATTTACTTAATGACTCTCTATGAATCTCTTTAATAGCTTTTAAAGATGCTAAATCAATACCATTTTTATGATAAATTGTACCCTTAGAATCACTACAAGCAACAACTTTTGCTCCTAAATCATAAAGCTTTTCAATTGTATAAATTGCAACATTTCCAGAGCCAGATACAACACAAGTTTTACCCTCTAATGAATTATTATAAATATTTAGATGCTCCTGCGCAAAATATGCACTGCCATATCCGGTTGCTTGTTTTCTAGCAAAAGAGCCACCCCAATTTACCCCTTTTCCTGTTATAATTCCATCAAACTCACCTGTTAGCTTTTTATATTGCCCAAAAAGATAGCCAATCTCTCTTTGCCCAACACCAATATCTCCTGCTGGAACATCTCTATTAGTACCGATATATTTAAATAGCTCATTCATAAAACCTTGACAAAAGCGCATTATCTCATTATCACTCTTTCCTTTTGGGTCAAAATTGCTTCCACCTTTTGCACCACCAATTTGTAAACTAGTTAAAGCATTCTTAAAAATTTGTTCAAATCCTAAAAATTTAATAATTCCTAAATTTACAGATGGATGAAATCTAAGCCCGCCTTTATATGGACCAATTGCAGAGTTAAACTGAACTCTATAACCTAAATTTGTCTCAATTTTACCTTTATCATCTATCCAGTTTACACGAAATATAATTGTTCTATCAGGAACTACAATCCTTTCTAAAATATTAGAATCAAAATATCTGCTATCAGATTCTAATAGAGGCTTAATTGTATATAAAACCTCTTCAACAGCTTGATAGAACTCTTTTTGTCCAGGAGAGTGCTCTTTTATACTATTTAAAACATATTCAATTCTATCTTCCATAATATCCTACTTATAGTAATTTATCCAAGCTTCCATCTCATCTTTGCTCATACCGCCCTCTTTACTATCTAACAAAGCTCCATTTTTAAATATCTGAATTACAGGCAATCCATACTTTATTCCAAATGTGCTAAATGGGTCATCAACTGGGTCTGTATTTATCTCATAAAATCTAATTTTACTACTATATTTTCTTTTGATACTATTATATACTGGCTTAAATGCTAAGCAATTACCGCACCAAGGCGCCCAAAGCTCAACTACAACTAATCCTTTTTGATTAATAACCCTATTATAGCTATTTGGTGAAACTGCTTTAGCATTTAAAGTTAGTATAGTAATAAATGTAATTAATGATATTTTTATAACACTTTTCAAAATTGCTCCTTTTTTAGACACTATTATACAATAGTAACCTCATTTTAATAATTAAATAACAATAATATATGGTATAATCATATAAAAAGTCTTTTAAAGGGTATTTTATGGCAAATAAAAAAGAGGTAAGTAGCGAATGGCACACCCTGTTTTCAGAAGTAATTGAAGAGAAAAGAACTGTAATTAATAAAGATAAATTTCTCTATAAAATAGAGCCAAAACATACTAAGTTTCGTATCTTTATAGATGCGTTTTACGAAAGAAAAAAGGGGCTTCATGCTGTATTTGATGAGTTAAAGAATGCAAAAGAGTATGACTATTTAGAGTTAATTATTAGCTCTCATGGAGGCTCTGTATTAGAAGGTATGCAATTTTACAATATTATAGAGGAGAAATTTTACAATAGAACAGTTGCATATTTAGATAATCATGGCTATAGTATGGGAGCTTTGCTATTTTGTATGGCAACAAAAAGGGTAATCTATCCATACTCAGATTTAATGTTTCACAACTATGCTAGTATTGCTATAGGTAAAGGTGGAGAAATAAAAGTTAGAGTAAAACATAGAGACAAACTATTAAAAGAGTTTTTTTATGATATTATAGTAACAAAAGGCTTTTTAAGTAAAGTAGAGTTTGAAAAGATGCTAATAGGTCAAGATTACTGGATGAATGCAAAAGAGCTATGCAAAAGAGGTATAGCAACTCATGTTATATATGAAGGGAAAGAGATTACAGCAAAAGAGTATCTTAAACTATTAAAAAACAAAAAAAAGAGTAAAAAAAATAAAAAACAAAAAGATAAAAATCTATCCAAAGATAGAGCGAATAAAGAGTAGTGTAGCAAAAATAAATATAAGCATTACTCCAAAAAATCGCTGATAATATCTGCTATTTATCATAGTAGATACTACCTCTCCAGCAAGTGTAATAAGCATTAAAAAACCATATAAAACAAAAAGTAAAAAGGTAATATTCTCAGGAGGATTTAAAGGCTTCTCATCTACTAATACAAAATTAACAAGCCCTACAACTACTATCCACAAATATAACAAAATACTAAAAAATGCCGCCCAGAATAAAAACTGAATTTTAGGGCTTCTTCTTTGCATTAATATATTACCTTTATATTTATTTAAATATATTATACCTAATATAATTTAAAATTATTTTACTCTCAATTTAACTATATATATTTAATCATATTTAGATAAAATTTTACTAAAAAGGGAAAATATGAGTCTGCCAAAAGATATTGGATGTAAAAATCAAAAATGTATCAAATTTCAGGAGTGTAAAAGAGCACTAATTTATAAAAACGCTAGTGCAAGAGAGGTAAAAAGTTTTGGAGGAACACCTCAAAAAGGATGTGGAAAATTTTTACCAATTGATTAAAAGCTAAATTTTTGACTCCTTTTTACTATTGTTGCATTTTTGCAACAATTAATTATTAAAATATTTATATAAAAACAAACAAGGAGTCTATTATGAAAAAGTTATTATTTTCTACAATCGCTATTTTGGCTTTAGAGAGTACTCTATTTGCAGGTGGAAAATTAGTTGCACCTCCATCTGTTCCTCCTGTACCTGTAATAACAGATAGCTGGAGTGGTCCATATATTGGATTACAAGCTGGATATATTCAAGGTAAAGGTGATGGTGAGGTCTCTTTAATTAAATCTGGTGTAGGAAGAGAAATTTCATACATGCAAAATTTTACTTACCATGCAAATGGTATTAAACCAAAAGGTTTTATAGGAGGTATATATTTAGGATATAATAAACTGCTAGATAACAACTGGCTAGCTGGTATTGAGTTTGCATGCAACTATATGAATATTAAAAAGAAGGCAACACTATATAATGAAAATAATTCACCAACTTCAGCAAAATTAAACCTAAAACAAAAAGGTGAAGCAGCACTTTATGCTAAATTTGGAAAAGTAGTAGGCAATAACAACTCTACACTGCTTTATGGATTAGCAGGAATTAGCGCTACAAAACTATATGCTGGATATGAGGTAGGTAACCTTACTATTTGGGATAAAGATACAGTAACAGGCTTTACTGTTGGTGCTGGATTAGAGTATAAATTAAATAAAAATTGGCACACTAGAGTACAATATAGATATAGCAAATATAAAGATGCAAAATATGATTTTACTAGTGCTATAAAAGGTAAAGTTAAAAATTATAAAACTCACTCTATAATGGCTGGAATTAGCTACCACTTTAATTAAACTGCTAAATTAGCGTCTTTTTGGGCGCTAATTTTTAATAAAATATAATTTTTCACAAATAATTCACATTAAGCTACTATAATTTTAATGTGTCAAAAGATATATATTAGAATTAAATAGTTATATTGACACACGGTATTAAACCAAATCCTCCTTTAAAAAGTATGTTTTATTTCAATTCTCCCCCACATTCTTCTCAACCTTTTGGTTGAGAAATTTTAATAGATTAAATTTCTATTTATTTTGTCTAATAATCTGTCATAAATATAAGCGGTTTTTATATTTTTTAAAGATGCTAATTATTTTTACTAACTCAATTTTAGCTATTTTTTCAAATCACTATAAATAAAAAGATTAAAAGGCTTTGAAGTTTAAAAAATTAGGCATTAACTGCCTAACTTTTCTATAATCTCTTGAGGTTTTCTCTTTACAAGATTCTCTTCTAAGTTAATTTTTAATTTAGATTTAACATCACTGCTAAGAAGTGCTAAAAGCTCTTTATTATAAGCTTTTGGGAATGCCAAATACCACTCTTTTGGACTATTTTTTAAAACCAATCTATTAATTTCATCTGCTATTAATTTTAGTAATCTATTTACAATCTCTATCTCTAAATTGTGTCCATCTCCACTAACTCCTCCAAATAGACCTTCATAATGCCCTTGTTTATCTGTAACAATATCAGATATCTTTTTATGCGCTTCTATAAAAGCCTCATCATCAATTAAATCAAATCTCAAATTCTCAACCAATCTTCCTTTATGGTGTTTATGAGAGGTTTTAGCATCATCTTTTGGGTCTATATTTAATTCATATTTAACTTTATAAACTTTTAACTCCCCTAAATTTCCAACTACTAACAAACTATTATCATACTTTTCTAATCTCATAATTTCCCCCTTTACTTTTAAAAAAATTATAGCCTATAAAAATATATAAAAATGCAACTTAGATAACACTATATCTTTTTTATAGCAATTGATGCCTTTTTCATCCTATAAACTTTATAACTCTCACTCCAAAAACTTTTATACTCTAAAATCTCAAAACCATCTTTAAAAAATTTAGGCAACTCATCTTTTTTTAATAGATAATTTGGATTTAAACTATTTTTTTGATTATCTTTATCTTCAATATATGCCTCTATTATAAAAATACCATCTCTTTTTAAACTACTTTTTACCCTATCTATTAAATCTCTATCTAAGTAGTTACACATTAATATTAAATCATAACTCTTTTTAGGCACAAAATTATCTAAATCGCTATTAACTATATTAATTGAACCTTTAGTTTTACTCCTTAATATATCTAAAGCAACACTAGATATATCGATAGCATCTACAAAAAAACCTTTACTCTCCAAATATAAAGCATTTCTTCCAACACCGCAAGCTAAATCTAGTGCATCTTTACCCTTTGAAGCTAAAGCAAACTTTTTTACAAAAAAAGATGGCTCTTTAATCTCTTGCAATTTAGGATTATCTTTATACTTTTTATCCCACTTAATTTTATCTTTTATGCTCAACTATTGCACCTTTTTCCTATTTCGCAAGGATAATTTAACCCTTTTGCAATATTGCAAGACTCTTTATCAATTATATTATCATCTATCTCTTTTAAAGCCTTAATATCAAAAATATCTTTACTAATCTTTAAACCAAACTCATCTTTTATATCTTTTACAATCTCACTTGCCATATCACTTATAGAAGATACCTTAATAATCTCACACCTTGCATACCTTTTTTGGGCAAAAGTTACCTCAGCAACCCTCAAGCTTGAATCACTACCAGGAATTTGCTGAGCCCCATAAAGTGGCTTTGTACCATACTTTGCACTCTTAAATGCAGGAAAAAAGTGAGCTAAAAACTCAATTGCTCTTTTTGTTCTTTTTGCTAAAAGCTCTTTATCCCATCCATTTTCAATAATATCTAAAAACTCTCTATCAAGTTTTGGATATGAGCTATCTTTAGTAGAGCTTACCAACCCATTCTCAAATAAAGTTACATCTTTTCTCATTGCATGAAGCTGTACTATACCATTACAATATGGTGTAAACTGCCCCATTCCTTTATCTGTACCTCTAATTCCATGAAAAATAACCTCTGGCCAATATCTCTCTCTTTGCTCCCACAAAGTAGTATATGCGGCTTTAAACTCAACCATTCTTTGCTCTTTAACTCCTAAAAAGTCATCAATAATACCTGTTTGAAAACCAGCCGCATTAATTAAATAATCAGCCTCTAAAACTCCACTTTTAGCACCACTATACTCAATTATAAATTTAGAATTATCTCTTTTTATATCTGTTACTCTACAGCTCTTTAAAAGCTTTACATTTTCCATTTTCTTAAGTGCTAATAAGCTATTTGCAGATACTCTAAAAAGATTTATACCATACTCTTGAACAACTATTACAGGAAATTTAATAGTAGAAAAGTCTAAATTTTTAGCAAATGGTATTAGCCAATCTCTATTGCTTTTTGGCTCTTTTGTAGGTTGTAATTTTGCTAACTCTAAAAGCTCCTCTTTAGAAAATATCTCAAAATATCTGTTTGGTTCGCCCAATACCATATTTGATTTATCTT
Organism: uncultured Nitratifractor sp.; assembly: GCA_964500335.1. GTDB lineage: Bacteria > Campylobacterota > Campylobacteria > Campylobacterales > Sulfurovaceae > JAADEQ01. Next base: position 14,121 of record CAZCOI010000187.1, on the reverse strand, counting down.
TTTTAACCAATTTTTCATACTCTTTTTTTAGAGTCTCTAGCCTACCAATTAAATCTAAAGGTTCATATAAATCATAAGTTGGAGTAGCAAATATAGTTGGTCTTTTATCTATTGCAAAAGGAAAGAGTTTTGCAAAATCTATTGATTGTCTAAGTAAAGTTATACAATCATCTGTAGAGATATCTCTATATAAATTCCCTCCAGCATGTAAATGACAAAAAGGAGGTCCACTAATTAAAGCCTCTCTCTTTTCAAATAAGACTACATCAAATCCTAAATTCCCAAGCACTAACGCTGAACTAACTCCAGCAACTCCACCCCCAACTATTGCAATCTTTATAGCCATAGTAACCTCAAAAACTTTTTGGCTACTCTAGCATAAAATGGATAAAAGTTTAACTATTTTTAAATCTTTTACTCTTTTTTATCTGTTGGTATTCTTTTTATACTCTTATCCTCTTTTTTTGCATACTTTTGCATATCATCAGGTTTAATTTTTATTAAATTTGCAATCTCTGGGTCAATTTCATCAGCAGGAGATAGAGCATCTTCTACAAACTGTTTATTATTCTCTTTATTATGAATATTCTCATCATAAGTTTGAATATTTCCTATAATTGAGCCACCCTGCTCTGTTCTAATACCTTTTGTAATAATCTCTCCATTAATTGAACCACTATTTGTAACTTCTAAAAGCTCACTTGCAATTACTCTACCCTTTACTTTACCTTCAACTTTTATCTGTTTACTTTTACACTCCTGAGTATCTACCTCTCCTGTTTGACTAATCTCAATAGAATCAATAGATCTTATAATCCCATCTATTTTACCGCCTAAAAATGTCTTATTTGTCTTAACATTACCCTCAAACACACCACTTTGTGTCACCTCAAATGCACCTGAATATACAACTCCATTAAAATATCCTGAAACCTTTACATTTTTAGCATTTACTGTTCCAGAAAATTTAGCTCCCTTCTCAATAAATAAAGTATCATCAATATTTACATCCCCCTCAAACTCTCCTCCAATAATCAAAGAGCCTCCACCATCAATATTACCCTTTACTTTAACCATCTCTTTAATAACAGACACATTAATAGTTGGTGTTTTAATTATATCTTTACTTATATGTTTTGGCTCTGCAACTCTTGGAGCCTCCTCTTTAATTTGAGCTCTTTGTGTATCTTCCTCTTTTTTGCTTGTAAAAAAACCCATCTTATTACTCCTTTAGTATTAATACTCTCTTTGCCATTATATACACTTTTGTATAATATTTTTTTTAATCTACCGAATTCTTTTAACTTCTCTACGATTTTCTATTTTATTAGATACATTTTTATTTTCATTTATATTTTTGTTCGATATAGTACCTACATATCTAAAAATTGAGCCTGTAACTTTACTATTGCTACTGCTAAAGTATGATTTAGTTTTAATATCCCCCTCTACAACACCGCTACTGCCAATCTCTAGCTCTTCTTTTGCAATAACTAAACCTCTAATCAATCCATAAATTTTTACACTTTTTGCTTTAGCCTCAACTGTTGTAACATCAGCCCCATCTTGGATTGTAAGAGTATTTTTAGCTAAAATATCTCCATCGCACCTTCCTTTAATATCTATATCATCACCTATCATATAACCAACTGTAGTAGCACTACTGCCAACTTTTATATTTTGTGCTTCAATTGGTCCTTCTAAAATGCCATCTACCCTTACAACTTTTGCTTCAATCTTTCCAACTACAATAGAGCCCCTATTTACTATTACCTCTTTACTAGATATTATATCTCCATTAACTCTGCCATCTACAATAATACTCTCACAAGATACAACATCTCCATTTATAACCATACATCTTGAGATTTTACTGCCTAAATTGGGGGCTTTTTCTATTGTAGTATTATTAATAGTATCTTTTTTATCTTTTTTAAAAAAGCCCATAATACCCCCTTTGTCTATAAATATATAATATTTATAAATTTAAGAGGGTAAAATATGTCAAAATGAAATATTAACCTCTTTTAGAGATTATATCTTTAACAATCCTATAGCCATGATTTAGTGCAATTGCAATTGAGCCTCCACTCTTAAATGCGATATCTCCAGCAATATAGAGCCCATTAACCAAACTTTCTAAATTCTCTTTAATTATAGGCTCGCCTTTACTATCTAATTTTATATTTGCATTTTTCAAAAAATCAACCGGTGTCGTACCGCCAATTGCATAAATTACCCTATCAAAAACCTCACTTGTATTATCTTTAAAATTTACCTTTACTCTTCCTTCAAAATCTTCTAAAGATTCAATATCAACACCAAGTTTTGGTTTAACCAAACCATCTTCAAAAGCTTTTGTTATCAATTTAATATTTGTAGGATTTGGTCTTGTTAGGGTATCTCTTCTATAATTTAAGGTTACATCATTTCTTTTTCCAAGCTCTACAGCATACTCTGTAGCGCTATCACCTCCTCCAACAACCAAAATCTTCTCACCGCTATCGCACTTATCTAAATTAAAATTAACTCTACTTCTAATAGATGGAGGTATCTTATAGCTTGGCTTATTTGGTTTACCCATTCTTCCAATTGCAACCACTACATTTTTTGATTTAAACTCCCCCTTATTAGACCTTATAATAAAAATATCATTCTCTTTAGCAATCTTATCTACCTCACAATTAAAATGGTAATCAATCTTATGACTAGAGATTAAATCATCAAAAAAGTCTAATGTACTCTCTTTTGTTCCATCGCTAAATGGAACACTCCCTTCAATATTTACAATTTGTCCTTGCCAATCTTTATCTACTCTTTTATTATCTTTATAAAACTTTCTAATAGTATCAGAGTGATTATTGCTCTTTTCTAAAAGTAAAATCTTATCTAATCCTAAAACCTTAGCCTCTATAGCAGTACCAATTCCCCCAGGTCCACCGCCAATTATTACAATATCATAAATATCACTCATATCTTAATCCTTTGTATATAATATAAAATTATATCACTTTAGATAATCTCTATATCAAATTATTATAAAAAGTTATAATCAATCTATTTTGTGTTACATTTAGTTAGTTTCTATCTAAAAGTATCTCTTGAATATATAAGTTGATATATACTGAGCCATTATACTCATTTTTAGAGAGAGTAAAAGTAACTAAAACTCTATCACCCACATTAAATCTGCTATTGCTTCTAAATTCAATTGCGCTAACTACTCTATTTGTAAAATCTTTTAATCTATATCTTCTATGTTCTTTGCTCTCTCCTACATCACTAGCCTCTATAACCTCAGCTTTAGCAATAAATTTTGGAGATGGATTTGCCTCTCCATAAGGCTCAAATTTATCTAAAATATCAAGTAGTTCAAAATCTATCTGACTAAATGGTAAAATACCCAAAATTGATAAATCTTTATAATCTTTATCACAAATTTTAGAAGCTTCAATATTTAAAATATTTTTTATTAAATTAAGCTTCTCTTTTTCAAAACTTACACCTATAGCACTCTTATGCCCACCAAATTTCAAATAGTACTCTTTTGCTCTGCTAGCAAGCTCATATAAATTGCACTCTCCCCAGCTTCTGCCACTGCCTTTACAAATGCCATCTTTACAGCTTAAAACAATTGATGGCATCTTAAAATGGTTTGCAACCTTTGAAGCAACAATTCCAACAACCCCCTCATTCCAATCCTCTCCCCAGACAATTGCAATATTACTATTTGGGCTAACTTGTCTAATTGCCTCTTTTGTTAAATTTTTCTCTATCTCTTTTCTTTGATTATTTAGCTCAATTAGCTCATCTAAAATCATATTTGCCTCTTCTAAAGAGGATGTAAATAGAAACTCAGAAGCAATAGAGGCAGATTTTAATCTACCAGCACTATTTATTAAAGGAGCAATATAGTAGGCTATAGTTTGAGAGTTAAGGTTGCTATTTATAAAATTTCTTGCTCTTAAAGCTTTAACAAATGCCCTATTTGAACGCTTTAGATACTCAAGCCCAGCAATTAACATAGCTCTATTAATTCCATTTAAAGGCATAATATCTGCAACTATTGCTAAAGCTACTATACTTAAAAGCTCTTTTGAGTTAAAATTAATATTCATCTCTTTAGCAAGAGCGGCACTAAAATACCAAGCAATCTGAGCTCCACAAATCTCTTTATACTCAAATTTACAATCTTTTTGTTTCTGATTAACAATAGCATAAGCTTTAGGTATAATATCTGGAACTGTATGATGGTCTGTTATAATTAAATCTATTCCTCTATCTTTGCAAATATCCCCTGCTTCTACTGCGGCTATTCCATTATCTACAGTTATTATTAAATTTGCATCTACTCTTTCTATAACCTTTTTACTAATCCCATAACCATCACTAAATCTATTTGGTATTATCCACTCAATATTATAATTTAGTGCTTTAAAAAGCTCCCTAATAATTGTAGTAGCACTAACTCCATCTACATCATAATCGCCAATTAAAGCTATCTTTTCATTACACTTAATTGCCTCTTTAACTCTCTTTATAGCTTTATCCATATCTTTAAAAGAGCTAGGATATGGAAGCTCTCTTAAGGTTATAAATTTACCATTATGACGATTGTAGAGTATATTAAAAATATCTTTTTTAGATAAAATTTTATTCATCTATACCTTTAGCGGCTTTTACGAATGCTAATATAGTAGGGTTAGGATTTTGTAATCTTGAGGTAAACTCTGGATGAAATTGAACACCTAAAAACCAAGGATGCTCTTTAACCTCAATTGCTTCAATTAAACCATTTGACTCGCCTGTAATCTCAAGCCCATTCTCTTCTAAAATATCTCTATATTTTGGATTTGCTTCATATCTGTGACGATGGCGTTCATATATAATATTGCTATTATAAGCTCTATATAAATTGCTTCCCTCTTTTACATTACACTTATACTCCCCTAACCTCATAGTCCCGCCTAAAGGAGATTTTGTAGTTCTAACTTGATGCTCTCCATTTGCATCTATAAAGCTATCTATTAGATAAACTAACGGACTTTTACTATTTTCATCAAACTCTATTGAAGTTGCATCTTTAATTCCAGCAACATTTCTAGCAAACTCAATTAAAGCCAACTGCATTCCTAAACAAATCCCTAAATATGGAACTTTATTCTCTCTTGCATATCTAATAGCCTCAATTTTTCCCTCTACTCCTCTCTTTCCAAATCCGCCAGCTACCAATATTCCATCAACACTCTCAAGATACTTGTTAGCACCATCTTCTTCAATATCTTCGCTATCAACCCAAACTATATCAACTTTTAAATCTAAATTTGCTCCAGCATGAATTAAAGCCTCTGTTAAAGATCTATAAGACTCTTTTAAATCAATATATTTTCCAACAAATGCAATCTTTACACTATCTGAAGGCTTTAAGATTTTATTTACTAAATCATTCCATAAACTAATATCTGGCTTTAGCTCTCCTAGCTCCAACTGCTTTGCAATTGGGCTTAAAATATCTTGAGCCAAAAAATTTAGAGGTACTCTATAAATTGTAGGTGCATCAATAGCTTCTATTACAGAATTTGTATCTACATCACAACTATATGCAATCTTCTCTTTTATACCTTTTGGAATTGTCTGTTCACTTCTTAAAATTATCATATTAGGAGTAATTCCTATGCGTCTTAGCTCTCCAACAGAGTGTTGAGTAGGCTTTGTCTTAAGCTCGCCTGCCGCTTTTATAAAAGGGAGTAGCGTTACATGAATATTCATAACTCTACTACTTCCAAGTTCATGTTTAATTTGTCTAATAGTCTCTAAAAATGGTAAACCCTCTATATCTCCTACAGTTCCACCAAGCTCAACTATTAAAATATCTTTTCCCTCACCAGCTTTATAGATTCTCTCTTTAATCTCATTTGTAATATGTGGAATAACTTGTATAGTTTTGCCTAAATATTCACCTTTTCTCTCTTTTTCTAAAACACTTAAATATACTCTACCTGTAGTGAAGTTATTTGCTTTTGTTAAAGATGTATTTAAAAATCTCTCATAGTGTCCTAAATCTAAATCTGTCTCAGCACCATCTTTAGTAACAAAAACCTCTCCATGCTCTAGCGGACTCATAGTTCCTGGATCTACATTTATATATGGGTCTAATTTTAATATACCGATACTTTTTCCAGAAGCTTTAAGTAAAGTTCCAATACTAGCGGCTGTAATTCCCTTTCCTAGGGAGCTTAATACTCCCCCAGTAACAAATATATATTTAGTATGCATATTTTTTCTCTTTTATAGTAAAATTGGCATTATAACAGTTAAAAAGTTTTGTGATTTTACCACAAATGGCATATTAGGTTCATTTAATCCAATAATAAAACTATCTTCATCTACTTGAGATATAAAATCAAATAAATATTTACTATTAACAGCTAAAGTAAAACTACTATCTATATTAATAGCTGTTTGTATTGTAGTCTTTGCCTCTTGAATATCACTATTTAAAGACTCTAAAGTAATTAAATTATTTTCAAAAGTAATTTTAATTTCAGGAGAGATAATATTAATTACCTTCATAGCTTCTAAAATCTCTTTTTTAGGAATAGTTAAATTAAATTTAGTATCTTTTGGAATAATTCTTTGATAATCTGGAAACTTTCCATTAATTAATCTGCTATATAAAAAGAACTGCTCATTTTTAACAATAATAGAATTTTCGTCATAAAATATATCTATTTTGTCTAAAAATAGCTTTTGAATCTCAATAATTGCTTTTTTAGGGATAATTAAGTCAAGCTCTTGATTGGTCTGATTTTCAAGTTCAACTATTGCTAAGCGTCTTGTATCGGTTCCTACAAAATATGTTTTATTCTCTTTAATATCTAATAAAGCACCATTTAATTCATATTTTGGATTATTAATATCAATTGCTGGTGTAATCTTTTTAAAACTTTTAATCAACTGCATAGAGTCTAATGTAATTTGAGCTTTGTTATCTATAGTTGGGAATGTTGGATACTCTTGATATGGAAATGTCGGTAACTTAAATTTAGTACTCTTTTGTTTTATAATAAGATTGCTATCTTCTAGCTCAAACTCAATTGTATCATCTTTTAAAGACCTTACAATATCTAAAAGTTTTTTACCATTAGCAGTAAAGGCTCCTGGTTCAGTTATATTAAATTGATTGCTTTTAACTTCTAAACCAATCTCGCTATCTGTTGCTTTTATAGTTACATCTTGATTATTAGCATCTAAAAAAATATGAGATGTAATATTTGTAGGATCTTTTCTTTCTAAAAATGCCTGGGCATTTATTAAGATTGACTCAATTATATCCTTTCTTGTTGCTATCTTCATAAAATTCCTTTTATATATAATAATAGATAGTAGTATTAGTATCTACCCTCTTTTTAGTGAATAACTCTAAAAGCTACTATCTTTTGGGCTCTTTTAGATTTTTAAAATCTTTTATAACTTTCACATCTATTCACTAAATAAAAATTTATATTTAAGATTATATCCTCTTTTTTGTTTAAAATGAATATTTTTTTACTTAATTTAACTTAAGAGTTTCAATTTTACTCTGCATCTCTTCAATTAATACCTTAAAATTCTCATCTTCTTCTAAAATATCTTCTATCTTTTTCATTGCGTGGCTAATTGCTGAGTGGTCTTTCATTCCAAAATGTATAGCAATTTGAGGCATTGAGCTAGTTGTTAGATTTCTGACTAAATATATAGCTATTCTTCTAGCTTCAACAATCTTTTTTGCCCTCTTTTTAGAGCGAATATCTGCAGGTTTAACATTTAGCTCTTTTGCTACATAATCAACAATAGTATCAATAGAGATGCTCTTTTTCTTTTCGCTTAAATAATCTTGTATTGCATTTTTTGCAAATTCAAGAGTAATTGGCTGGCGTAAAAGAGAGCTCATTGCATTTAGTTTTATAATAGTTCCTTCAATCTCTCTAATATTATTGCCTAAATTTGTTGCTAAAAAATTTACTACATCATTAGGAAGATTAATACCATTAATTTTACTCTTTTTTTGAATAATTGCAATTTTTGTTTCAAGTTCTGGTGGATTAATAGAAACTAGCATTCCCCATTCAAAACGGCTTTTTAATCTATCTACAAGTCCAGCAATCTTTTTTGGAGCTCTATCAGAAGTAATAACAATTTGCTTTCCTAAAGAGTGTAGCTCATTAAATGTATGAAAAAACTCATCTTGTGTCTGCTCTTTTCTACTAATAAATTGGATATCATCAATTAATAAAACATCGCAATTTCTATAATACTCTCTAAATCTCTCCATGCTTTTAGAGCGTAAATTTGCAGTATATCTATTCATAAATTGCTCAAATGTATTATAAATAATCTTTTTTCCTTTTTGGTGTAATTCGTTACCAATTGCTTGCATTAAATGGGTCTTTCCAAGACCAACTCCACCATATATAAATAAAGGATTATACTGCTCTCCAGGATTTTGAGCTACTGCTTTTGAGACATTATAAGCTAATGAATTAGACTCACCCAAAACAAAGCTACTAAATGTAAAAGATGGATTAAGCAGTGTTGAAGATGAAGTTCTCTCTTTTTTTGCAATACTCTTTTTTAAATCTTTATTTTTAGAGTTTTTTGTATCTATAATAATTTCAGCCTTTATTCCTGTCTCTACTTCGTAAAGATGGGCTAACTTTTTTGCATATTTTGTCTTAATCCATTTTGCTGATAAGATATTATTTGTATTGTATATTAAAATATCATCTCTTGAATCTGTTTTATTAAATTTTAAATTTTTTATATATCTTTGATAATCTTTATTTGGAATCTCATCTTTTAATTTTTCTAATAATATTTCTGCTATCTCCATATTAACCCTATGTGAAAAACTTTTCTTGTATTTTAGCAAAAATGAGCTAAAATAGTAGTATAAAATATGTGAAAAATCTTTTCACAGAGTGAAAGAGTATGTGAATGAATATATTAGGAATCGACCCAGGAAGCCGTAATATGGGATATTGCGTATTAAAAAAAGATGGTGTGAAAAACTATTTAATTGAAGCTGGTTTAGTAAAAATAAAAAGCCGAACTCTTCAAGAACAAATTGTTGAGATGATAGAGGCTTTAGATTTAATTTTAAATTCACACCAAATTAATGAGGTAGCAATAGAAGATATCTTTTATGCCTATAATCCAAAAAGTGTTATAAAGTTAGCTCAATTTAGAGGTGCACTATCTTTAAAAATTTTACAAGAGATAGGCTATTTTTATGAATATACTCCATTGCAGGTAAAAAAGGCTCTAACAGGTAATGGAAAAGCTACAAAAGAGCAAGTGGCTTTTATGGTAAAAAGGGTATTAAATATTAAAAAAGAGATAAAACCTCTTGATATTACAGATGCAATTGCAGTTGCAATTACACATTCTCAAAGATTAAAAATAGTGTAATTTTTAAATGATTTTATGATATAAATGTATATTTAAATAAGAAGTTTTGTGTGTATCGTTTTTTTTATAAAAATATATTTTTTTATATAAAATTTAGATTTGAGATTAAAAAGTGATATTATTATGTTATAATTTCTCTAATTTAAAAAGGTAAAAGTAATGTATAATATACTTCAGACAAAAAATGTTTTATATGTAGAAGATGATAAAACTGTTCGAGAAAATATCAAAGGTATTTTAAGCGAATTCTTTAATAAAGTAGTAGTTGCAGAGAGTGGTGAAGAGGGTTGGCTTAAGTTTAAAAAAGAAAAAGTTGATATTGCAATTGTAGATATTGAGTTACCAGGTTTTAATGGATTAGAGTTAATTAGAAAAATTAGAGTTGAATCATCAGATATGCCAATAGTTGTTGTATCAGCTTATACAAAAACAGACTATTTGTTAGAATCTGTTGAATTAAAATTAGATAAATATATTGTAAAACCATTAACATCAAGAAAGCTCTATGAGCTATTAATGAAATTAGAGAGTGAGATGGGTGAGACTACGTTAATTCATCTGCCTATGGATGTAACTATAGATACTTTAAAAAGTACAATCTCTTTTGAAGACCAAAAACACTCATTAACATATAGAGAGCTTAAAATGATGCAAATGCTTGCAGATAAAGGGGCTGTAACTTATGAAGATTTATATCAGCTTTGGAAAGAGACTCCAACAGATAATGCAATTAGATCTTTTGTAAAACAGTTAAGAAAAAAACTACCTGATGGACTTTTAAAAGTTCGCTCAAAAATTGGGTATGTATTAGAGGGTAAATAGGTTTGGTAATAGACTCTTATAACAAAAAGATAGCATCTTTAATTGTTATTTTTCCTCCTATTATATTAATTATTTATGCTGTAGTATCATATAATATATTTTACTCTTCAGAGACAAAAAGCAATAATGAAATTATAAATTACTATAAACAAGAGATAACTTCACAAAACTTAATAACATTAAAAACAAGAGTAAATACATTAGATAAATTTATTAAACATAATCATGCAAATATAGCAAATGTTGTATCTTTGCTTAAAAATATTAGTGTAACAGATAATAGACATTTAGTAATGCTAAAAGGAAATAAAATATTTTTTTCAACATTAGATATTAAAAAAATTCCAATCGAAGTTTTAAAAAGAGCAAATAGTGTATATGAAGATAGCAAATATTTAGCAGTTGCAAAGATAAATAAAAACTTTAATATAAAAATTATTGCTTTTGTAAAAAAAGATAAAATTTTTGCTCCAATAAAAAATATACAAGCAAAAATGCAACAAGCAAGGAATGATAGCTTAAGAGCAACAATTTTTTGGTTAGCTGTAATTTGGTTTTTACTATTATTTATCTCTTTATGGTTATCTACTAGCGTATATAAAAGATTAAAAAACTATGAAAAAGATATAAATATAGCAAATAGAGATATTATATTTAAATCTCGTAAAGCAATGTTGGGTGAACTGCTTCCTATGATTGCTCATCAATGGAGACAGCCGCTAAATAAGATAAACTCAATTTTAATGCGTATGAGATTTGAAATAATGAGTGGACATGTTAATGTGCAAACTTTAGATACTCAAAGTCAAATGATAGAAGATAGCATAGAGCTAATGAGTAAAACAATAGATGATTTTAGGACATTTTATAGACCAAAAGAGGAGGCTCAAGAGGTTGAGTTATCAAATTTAGTAAGAAGAGCGGCTTACTTTTTAGAAGAGCCAATAAGTAAGAAAAAAATTAAATTACACAAAAATTTAATGAAAGTAAATGTAAAACTTCATCAAAATGAGTTTTTGCAGGTCTTAATTAATTTAATAAAAAATGCTGTAGAGGCTGTTGATGAAGAGGGAGTTATTGATATAACTTTAAAAGAGTTTAAAGATGGAAGAATAGAGCTTAGAGTTGAAGATAATGGTCCAGGAATTCCAGGAGATAAACTAGAAAAGATATTTGAAGCTCATGAGAGTAGTAAACAAGCATCAATGGGGCTTGGATTATATATGAGTAAAATAATTATTGAAGATAGATTTAAAGGTAAAATAAAAGCTTACAATACACAAACGGGCGCTGGTTTTGTAATAACACTTTTTAAATAGTTGCTATAGATTTGCTACATTTTTTTTGTATAATAAAATAAAAATTTAAAATGAATAGTATTGTAATTAAATATAAAAAACTTTTTATAAAAGGTGCATATCTAGTTACTATTTTTATAAGTATATTGGCTTTTTTTGCAGATTTTTTTTTAATAGATAAAAAAATCGATGCACTTATAGATTTGGCTTTTACTATTTTTACAATAGTTTCTTATTTTTTTATATTTCTAAAAAAAGATATAAAAATAAGTTCAATTTTGCTTTTTTGGATAGCAGTATCTATAGAGATTATATATTTTTTAACACACTCTCTTGATTATAAAATTATTTTAATGATACTAATTCCAATTATTGCAATTTTTGTTTTACCTAAAAAAGATACTATCATAAATTTAATACTATTTTATACTATAGAGATTTTACTCTTTTTATATACCTATTTTTTCGATAAAAATAATACTCTTATTAATAATCAAACCTTTTTATTATCATTTTTAATTGCAAATATATTTATTTTAACTTTTGGTATATTTTATTATAAAACTATCGATGAGTTAATAAAAGAGCTAGAAGAATCAAATAGACAAAAACAGTTTTTACTAAAAGAGATACACCATAGGGTTAAAAATAATCTAAACTTAATATCATCAATATTGGGTCTGCAGTTGGATAAAGATGATAAATTTTTAAAAAATAATCAACAAAGAATAAGCTCAATAGCTACACTTCATGAAATATTATATAAACAAGATTATACAAACAATAACTTTAAAGAGTATGTAAAATCGCTAGCTGATAAAATCTTAAATATCTATAATAAAAAAGTAGATTTCAATATTGATATTTCAAATCTATATTTATCTATTGATAGTATGGTACATTTGGGTATATTATTAAATGAATTAATTACAAACTCTCTAAAGCACAATAGAGAGCCAATTAAAATAGATTTATCTTTTAAAAGATTAAAAGAGGGGTTTGTTTTGATTTATTGCGATAATTCAAATATAGATTTAAAAAAACAAAAAAAAGGATTTGGATTATTTTTAGTTGAGTTAGCAATAAAAGATTTAGATGGAGAGTTAGAGTATATAAAAAAGAGTAGCTTTAACTGTTTAAAAATTAAACTATCTAATTTAAAAGAGAGTTTTAATAATGATTAATATTTTAATAGTAGAAGATGAATTAATAGAAGCATACTATTTAAAAAAGATTTTAGAAAATGATACTTTAGTTAATGTTGTAGCAATTGCAAAGTCTGTTAATGAGGCTAGAGGGATTCTAGAAAAAAATAATATAAATATTATCTTTATGGATATTATGTTAAAGGGTCCAATTGATGGCTCTACTTTTGCTGTTGAGGTATCTAAAAATTTTAATAATATTATAATTATCTTTTTAACAGCATACTCAGATAAAGAGATGATAGATAATGCAATAAAATCTAAAGCATTTGCCTATTTAATAAAACCATACTCTCCAAAAGAGATAGAGGCTACTTTAGCTCTTGCAAAATCAAAGATATTATCTAAAAATAATAAACCAAAAAGTAATACATTAAAATTGATAGATGGATACTCTTTTGATTTTGATAAAGATTTACTCTATAAAGATAATAAATTAGTGGAATTGACAAAAAAAGAGTTAGAGCTTATTAGGTTACTTTCTCACAATAGTAACATTATATTAGACTCTAACTCTATTGAGGAGATGCTTAATATTACGCCACAAGCTCTAAGAGCACTTATTTATAGAATAAGAAATAACCTCTCTAAAGAGCTTATTGTAAATATAAAAAAATATGGCTATAAAATAAATTCTATTTAAATTTATTATCCTAGCATATAGCTAGAGTAATATTATCTATTCATAATAACCCTTCTTCTATCATCTCTCCTATAGATGCGGTATCTATCAGATGAACTATTTTGATTATTATTGCCTCTGTGAATTACTTCATTTATAATGGAATTATTTTCTCTTCTTTCATACATTCCACCTCTTCTATGTGGAGAAGGTCTGCTTGCATCATCATCGATAATTCTGCCAGAATCATCATGTATACTATTATCACTTTGATTATTTGGCTGAGGTTCATCAATTACACATCCACTAATAAAAAGAGTAAATAATAATGCAGATAACAAACTTAACTTTTTCATACTAACCTCCTTACTTTTTTTATATTATATTATCTATGTGTGATATTAGAGTGATAAATTTTAAAAGGGGATAAAAAGTTATTAAAGATAAAAATTAATACGATATTTCGTAAGTATTTTAATTTAAAAAAAGATATAAACTAAGAATATAGTCTATCCATAAAGATATACTCTTTATGGATAGAGACTATCTTTATAATCATTTACCATATCATTAATATCAGGTATATTAGGAACTTGTGGTTCTTGATAATGTGGGATTTTAGGTACTTTTTCTTTATATTTTGGTGGTCTTACTTTAAATTTTGATGGATCTACTTTATACTTATTTGATAAATTAGCACCATCAAGCGGAGTTTTTAATCTTA
>CAZCOI010000186.1:0-1958 GCA_964500335.1 uncultured Nitratifractor sp. | reverse complement strand
TGGTTACCACCATGGTGTCCAAATTTTAATTTATATGTATCAAATCCATGTGCAATTGAGAGCATCTGATGCCCAAGACAAATTGCAAACATTGGCATATTTGCATTAAGCAGCTCTTGCACAATACTCTTTTGCTCCTCTAGCACAAGTGGGTCTCCTGGACCATTAGATAAGAATACTCCGCCAATTTCACTACTATTAAATTTTTCTATTACATAACTAGCTGGTGTATTTGCTGGAACTACCTCTACTTCTAATCCTGCAGTTACTAGCTCATTTAAAATATTTCTTTTTATTCCAAAATCGTAAGCAATAATCTTTTTTGTTGTTTTTGGAGTGGTATATTTAAACTCTCTTGCATCATATTTACCAAAGTTATGAGTATAGATATCTTTTGTACTTACCTCTTTGATATAATTAATTTCTCCAATTTTTGGCGAAGAGTCTAAAATCTTTTTTAACTCATCTTTATTGCTAATTTCAGTAGAAGCTACCATCTCCATAGCACCTTCATCTCTTAGCATCTTTGTTATAAATCTTGTATCAATATCTGTTATACCTAAAATATTATACTCTTTTAAAAGCCCTGCTAATGAATCCTCGGCTCTAAAGTTTGAGTATCTATCTTGATAGTTTCTTACAATCACACCCTTACAAAATGCTCCCTTGCTCTCAAAATCTTCTCTATTTACTCCAACATTTCCAATCTCTGGCATAGTAAATGTAATAAACTGCCCTGCATAACTAGGATCTGTAATAATCTCTTGATAACCAGTTAGCGAGGTATTAAAAACCACCTCTCCAAAAGCCGTACCCTCAGCTCCAAAACTTTTAGCTTCTAAAAAAAGTCCATTTTCAAAATATAGATATACACTTTGCATTACAATTCCTTACATCATACCACGACGAATAAGCTCTTCTTTAGAGAGTCTGTCATATAGTAGCTCATACTCTTGAGTGCCTGGGATTATCTCTTTTTCCATCTTTTTGATCTTCTCATAAACTATATCATCTATCTCTTCATAAGCTTTTACAAAATCTTTAAAAGATTTAAATATAATATTTTTTACCTGATTATCATTTACATCATATTCAATTAGATACTCTTCATAGAGTTCATCTAAAATTTTATGAGCCAAATCATTATATCTATCATCATAATTCATAATTACACCATACTCAGGTGCTAGGCGCTTTTTTATCATAAAAAAGAGCTGTCTCTCATCTGCTAACTGCTGCTCTATATCATCATAGTGCTCTTCAATCATCTCTTTTACTTTACCATCTAGCTCTTTTTCAGCTTGCAGACTCTCTTCTATAATCTTTTTTGCTGCATCTGCAACCGCCTCTTTGCCTTTTAACAACTTTACAAAAGGAGCATTTATCAAATCAATAGCAATTTTACCTGCTACTAATTCACTCTGTTTTGGTTTTAATCTCATACTATCTCCTTAGTTTCTAATTATAGTATCTTCTCTATCTGGTGATGTTGATATTATACCTATTTTTGCGCCACAAAGTCTCTCTAAATCCAAAATATACTCTTGTGCCTCTTTTGGCAACTCACTAAAGCTTCTAGCACCCTCGCTTTTACTCCAGCCTTTATAACTTTTATATATTGGTTTTGCGCCATCTAAAGTATAAGGAACATAATCTATCTCTTCTCCCTCAAACTCATAGGCTACACAAACCTTTACCTCATCTAAACCATCTAACACATCTAGCTTCATTAAAGAGATGTTTGTTACGCCATTAAGTCTAACTGCATGCTTCATTGCAACAGCATCAAACCAACCACATCTTCTTGGACGACCCGTTGTAGTTCCAAACTCATGCCCCTTTTCTCTTAAATATTTGCCATCATCTCCAAAATCTTCACTTGGAAATGGTCCATTACCTACACGAGTGCAGTATGCTTTTGCTATTCCAATAACCTCTCCAATACTTTGAGGCGAAAT
>CAZCOI010000185.1:0-1739 GCA_964500335.1 uncultured Nitratifractor sp. | reverse complement strand
AAAAAAGATATTAAAAAAGAGAATATGAACGCACTACTTGCGGTAAGTCGCGCAAGTGTTCATAAGCCAAGAGTTATACATTTAAGCTATAAGCCAAAAAATGCAAAATATAAAGTTGCGCTAATTGGTAAAGGGCTAACTTACGATAGCGGCGGTTTAAGTTTAAAACCAAGCGATTTTATGGTTACAATGAAGCTTGATAAAAGCGGCGCGGCAGCAGTGCTTGGTATTTTGCAAACCGTAAGCGCTCTTAATTTACCAATAGAGGTGCACGGATTTATAGGAGCTGTTGAAAATATGATAGGGGGTAATGCTTATAAACCTGATGATGTGTTAAAAAGCAAAAGCGGCAAAACTATAGAGGTTAGAAACACTGATGCGGAAGGAAGACTTGTTTTAGCAGATGTTTTAGCATACGCACAACAAGAGGTTGATGCAAATTATTATATAGATTTAGCCACATTAACGGGCGCTTGTGTAGTCGGGCTTGGGCAATATACAATAGGCGTTATGGGAAATAACGAAAAATTAGTCGATAAAATGGTTGAAACCGGTAATAAAAGTGCCGGAGAGCTAATGGCTAAACTTCCGTTTAATCGCCATTTAAAAAAGACGCTAAAGAGCAATATCGCAGATATTTGTAATATCTCAAATACAAGATATGGCGGCGCAATTACTGCTGGGCTATTTTTAGAAGAGTTTATCGAAGAGAAAAATAAAGATAAGTGGCTACATTTAGATATTGCAGGACCTGCTTTTGTAGAACACGCTTGGGGCGAAAACCCAATCGGTGCAAGTGGGGCTGGAGTTAGAGCGGTAGTTAGATTTATCGAAAAATTGGTATCTAAACATTAATTTAGGCTTTGGCGCAAGGGTGGCTTTGTGATTAAAAATATAATTTTTGATTTTGACGGAGTAATTGTAGATTCTATAAAGGCAAAAAACGAAGCTTTAGTCTCTTTGTTTGAAAGTTACGGCAAAAAAGCGTGCCAAGAGTTTTATAATTACTCCATTCAAAACGGCGGAGTGCCGAGATTTAATAAAATTAGATATTTTTTTGAAAATATTGCAAAAGAAGATGTTAGCGAAGATAAAATTAATAGTTACGCTAAAGTTTACTCAAAAATTACTAAAGATTTAATATCTAAAGATATGCTAATTGATGAAGTAATAGAGTTTATTAAAAATAATTTTACAAAATATAATTTTCATATTGCAAGCGGAACTTATATTAAAGATTTGGAGTTTTTAGTTAATAAGCTTGAGATTAAAAGATATTTTAAATCAATCGAAGGCTCACCCGAGTTAAAACCAAACTTAATTAAAAAGATTTTAAAAGAGTTTAATTATAAAAATAATCAAACCGCACTAATTGGCGATTCTATTAAAGATTACGAGGCGGCTCTTGCAAATAATATTTTGTTTTTTGGATATAACAATTTAAAATTAAAAGAGCTTGGAAATTATATAGATAGTTTTAAAGAGATAAAATTTTAAAGAGAGCAGATGTATTTTAAAAGTTTAATTATTTTAATAGTTTTTTTATTTGTAGGGTGTTCGCAGAGTAATGATATTGTCAGTAATAACAAAAATAGCGATACAAGCGCTCTAACGACTCAAATAGATGATAATAAAAGTTTAAAAAATATTGAAATAACTCCTTATTTTTCTAAAAATAGCGGCTCTTATAGCGGCGGAATTGATGATTTGATTATTCAAAAAATAAACGATGCTAAAGA
>CAZCOI010000184.1:0-2667 GCA_964500335.1 uncultured Nitratifractor sp. | reverse complement strand
GTTTGGCGACCGGCTGATGCTACTGAAAATGTGGAAGCTTGGAAGTGCGCTATTAAATTAGATGCTCCAAGTGCTTTTGTTTTAAGCCGCCAAAAATTAAAAACGCTAAAGCCGACAAAAGATTTTGGAGATGTAAGTTGCGGTGGATATATTGTTAAAAAAAGAGAAGGCGCAATTTTAACAATAATTGCAAGCGGAAGCGAATTGATGCCTAGCCTAATGGCTGGATGCTATCTTGAGAAGATGGGAGTTAAAGCAAATATCGTATCTATGCCTTGTTTTGATCTATTTTTAGAGCAAGAGCAAAGCTATATAGATAGCGTAATAGATAAAAATACTAAAGTTTTGGCTGTAGAAGCCGCAAGAGCGTTGGAGCTTTATAAATTTGCCGATGATATTTTAGCAATGGAGAGTTTTGGAGCTTCAGCTCCAGCAAATGAGCTTTTTGAGAAATTTGGATTTACTATTGCAAATATTAAAGATAGAGCTTGTAAACTTTTGGGTATAGAAAATAAACCGGTAACTATTAATGCAAAAACATATTAAAAGTAAAGGTTTTTCCCTTTGCTTTTAAATTAACTGCTAACCTCATTTAGAGCCATAGTCTCCCACTCTTCAAACTCTTTACTAAAATAGACTAATCTTTGCTTTTTAAACTCTTTTGTAGAGTACAATTTTGTATAATTTTTAATACCCGTCTCTTTAGCCATCTCTTGTATTATATCATCACTCTCTTGATGGCTCTTTGCATGAACCATAGCAAAAAGATTATACCTCCAGTTAGGATAACTTGGCCTTAAATAGCAGTGACTTACCGCACTAAATGAAGCTAGCTTCTCACCAAGCTCTATAGCTTTATCTTCAGGCGCTTCCCATACACTCATTGCATTTGCATTAAAACCAGCTTTTCTATGATTTAAAATTGTTGCAAAACGCCTCATTACACCAGCTTCTTTATACTTTTTTGCCAAATCAAATAGCTCTTCATAGCTTATATTTAGCTTTTTAATTATCTCTAAAAATGGTTCACTTACAATTTCTATATCTTTTTGAAGCTCTTTAATAACCTCTATATCAAAAGGAGATAGCTCAATATCTTTAAACTTTGCCTTTTTAACCTTCTCTTTTTTTGCCGCTTTGCCAGTAGTATCCATTTTAACAGATATCTTAAACATCTTAATAGTTGGTAAAATAATAGCCTCTTTTGCACCACTTTGCTCTTTTAAAATATCTACTGTCTTTTCTAAGCCAAGCTTTGAATCTGGAGCAACTGCAACAGTAAACCATATATTAAAATCATGATCTCTTAAGTAATTATGGCTAACTCCAGGATGAGAGTTAATAGCTTTTATAGCTTTATCAATATCTTTACTATCAACCTTAAATGCAACAAGAGAACTCTTATATCCCAATCTTTTAGTATCAAAAATTGCAGATGTTTGACGCAAAATTTTCTTATCTTTTAACTCTTTTACTCTACTTAAAATAAGCTCTTCGCTTACATTAAAACTTTTTGCTAACTCCTGAAATGGTTTTGGCACAAGCGGAAACTCTGATTGCATCTTATATAATAGCTCTTTATCTAACTCTTCTAAATTCATAAAGTTTCCTTTTTTAATTTTAGTATATCTACTTTTTACTACCAAACAATTGATAGCTATCAACTTATTGAAATAAATAACCATATTTTAAGGTTTATATGTAAAAATAGTAATAAAAATAGGGTATTTTATGAAAGAGATTAACAGCGTATGCACATATTGCGGGGTTGGTTGCGATATAACGGCAGTTGTAAAAGATAATAAAATTTTAAAAATTTACGCTCAAAAAGATGGAGTTGTCAGCCAAGGAAAACTTTGCATAAAAGGCAAATACGGATACGATTTTATAGAAGCAAAAGATAGAATTAAAACCCCATTAATCTCTAAAAAATTTTTAGAAAAAAATAAAAATATTTATAAAGAGTTTAAAGATAAATTAACAAATTTTAACGAAGATTTTTACCAAATAGATTTTGATAGCGCAACAACAATCGCCGCACTTAAATTAAAGCAAATTACAACAAAATACGGCGCTAAAAGCTTTTGTGCAATTGGAGGGGCAAGAACAAGCTGCGAAAACGCTTATATTTTTCAAAAATTTTGCCGCGAAACAATTGGCTCGCCGCATGTTGATAACTGCGCAAGAGTTTGCCATTCGCCAAGCCTAAAAGGTATGAGAGAAACCATAGGAGAAGGAGCGGCAACTAACCCGTATGATGATATTTACGAAAGCGAATTTATTGTGGTTATTGGCTCAAACACAATCGAAGCGCACCCAATTGTTGCAAATAGAATAGTTGAAGTTGCAAGAGTAAAAGATAATTTGGCCGTAATTGATGTAAGAGAGACAAAACTATCCAAACTTGCAAAGCACAATTGCCAAATTCCTTTTGAGAGCAA
Organism: uncultured Nitratifractor sp.; assembly: GCA_964500335.1. GTDB lineage: Bacteria > Campylobacterota > Campylobacteria > Campylobacterales > Sulfurovaceae > JAADEQ01. The sequence continues at coordinate 226 of CAZCOI010000184.1, read as the reverse complement.
TCTATTAATTTTAAATATGATGGCTTATGTAATTATTAGCGAAGAGCTTTACGATAAGGATTTTGTTAAAAATAGAACCAAAAACTTTAAAGAGTTTAAAGAAAAGATTTTAAACGACCCTTATGCAAATCCGCAATTTTTTAAAAATGTTAAAGGTTACGAGCATCTATCTACTCAAATTCCAAATATCGCAAGAGAATATGCCCTAAAAAAGAGTATGATTTTT
>CAZCOI010000183.1:0-7090 GCA_964500335.1 uncultured Nitratifractor sp. | reverse complement strand
TTTATAGGATTAGTCTCATCATCTTCTTTTATACCGCTATTTGGAATCTCTTTTGGCTCACCATAAACTGCAGCAGTTGAGCTAAAGATAAATTTTTTTACACCGTTATTAATTGCGCTTTTTATTAAATTTGTGGTATTTACGGTGTTATTCATATAATATTTTAGGGGATTTTCTACAGATTCTGGAACAACAATACTTGCGGCAAAATGAATAATAGTATCAATTTTATTCTCTTTAATAACACTATTTACTTTATCAAACTCTTTTAAATCAAGTTTAATAAACTTAAAAGGTTTTATCTTTTGTAAAGTATCGATAGTTTTAATTGAACCGGTAAATAAATTATCTATTACTACAATATCTTTATTTGCTTCTAAAAGTTGCTTTGCTACATGGCTTCCGATATAGCCTGCACCGCCAGTTATTAGTTTCATTTACACCCCTCTTCTTCCTATCACTACGGCTATGGTTTTAAATATTGTTTTTAATTCCAATCCAAAAGACCAGTTTTTTATGTAGTATAAATCATACATAAGTTTTTGTTTTGTATCTTCTAAATTTCTTCCGTATGGGTAGTTTACCTGCGCCCATCCGGTAATTCCGGGTGCTACTACATGGCGTAGATGATAATTTGGTATCTGCTTTTCATACTCTTTTACAAGTTCCACCCATTCGGCTCTTGGTCCGATAATATGCATTTGACCTTTTAAAACATTAAATAACTGAGGCAATTCATCCACTCTACTTTTTCGCATAAATTCACCCCATTTAAAAATACGAGGGTCATTATCTTGCGTATAAGGATTAAAATAATTTATATCGGTTCGCATACTTCTAAACTTATAACATACAAACTCTTTCCCATCTTTACCGACTCTTTTTTGTTTAAAAATAATAGGTCCGTCGGGTGATTCTTTTTTAATTCTATAAATAGAATGTAACATTATTGGTAAAGTTAAAATAATAAGCGGAATAGCAACACTAAAATCGACTACTCTTTTAACTAAATATTCAAATTTACTATAAGATTTAATTTTAATTTCATCATCTAAATATAACTTTTGTAATTTAGATTCAAGAAATTCATTAATTGTTATAACCTTTCTACTAGTTTTAATATCTTCTTTTTTTAATTGGTTTGTAACTATAATCATATCAAAATTAGTTGCTACCTTTTTATCAAAACTGTTTTTATATATAAAATTATATTCTTTTAGTTTTTTTTGCTCAATAAATTTATAATCTATCTCTAAAACTAGAATATTTTTTTGCTTATTAAACATTATAAAATAAACCTTTTACTTTCTCTTCTCTTCTAATAATAAATAGTTTATCTTTTATAAGTTAGAATTTTATCAAAAATTCTAATTCTAAATATTAATTATAACACTTTTTTAAGTCAAATTAAATTGATATTAATCAATTAGTGTATTATTTAATATTTTATTTTTATTTAGAATCTTATCCCATATTGATTTATTTCTTAAAACTTCTTCTAAAATTAATAAGTGTCTTTGTCTGTGCGTATCGCTTCCAATAAAATCTATTAAAGAATTTTCAATTAAATAATTTGCTTTAATTTGTGCATCTTTACCATAGTACCCAATTAAAGAGTTTGCATTTAATTGAAACATAACTCCTAACTCCTTTAATTTAGTGTACTCATCTTTATAATTTTTAATATATCTATATCTTTCAGGATGCGCTAATATAGGAATATAACCTTTTTGACTAATTTCAAAAATTATCTCTTCTAAATTAAAAGGTTTTGATATATATGATGTTTCAAATAGAATATATTTGTTTAATATTGGAATTAGTTGATGATTTTTTAAAAGTTTTATAAAACCTTCATCAATATAATATTCTGCTGAAGCTTCTATATTAATATCAATTCCTCTTTTAATTAACTCTCTTTGTAAATTTTCTAATCCTTTAATAATTGTATTTTTACTATTTGGATATGAATCTATCATAACATGAGGAGTTGTTATTATTTTTTTATAACCTAAACTTTTTAGTTTCAGAATAAGTTCTATAGACTCTTCTAAATTTTTAGCCCCATCGTCTATACCTGGTATTAAATGTGAGTGTAAATCTACTAATAAATGATTTGTAGCATTATAATCTATCTTTTTTTTAAAAAAACTAAACATTTATTTGTCCTCATAATAACCATAACCATAACCATATCCATATCCATATCCATATCCACTTTTATTCATCTTTATATCATTTAAAATTAATCCTAAGCTTTTTACTTCTTTCGCTTTATAAATGTCATTAACCAACTTCAAAAACTCTTTTTTTGAATAGTTTGCTCTTAATGTATATAAAACAATATCACAACTTTTTAATAACAATTTTGCATCTGTAACCAAACCAATTGGTGGCGTATCTATAATTACATAATCATAATTAATTTTTAAATATTCTAAAAGTTCTTTAGTCTTACTTGAAGCTATTAACTCGCTTGGATTTGGAGGTACTGGACCAGCAGGAATAATATCTAAATATTTATATTTTGTAGAATATATTATCTCTTCAATATTACTATTACCAGATAAATATGTACTTAAACCTTTAGTGTTTGAAGTTTCAAAAATAGTATGTAAAGTTGGTTTTCTTAAATCAAAATTTAAAATAACAACTCTTTTATTTAGTAAACTAACGATACCACCTAAATTTGCAGATATAGAGGTCTTTCCTTCTCCTGCAATTGTTGAAGTTACAGCAACTATTAAAGAGTCTTTTCCTTCACTCATAAAATCTAAATTTGTTCTTATACTTCTAAACGACTCAGCTACAGCAGATTTTGGTCTTTGCAATGCTATTAAGGCTCTATCATTTTTACCTTTTTTATAATGTGGTATTGTTCCAACAATTGGTACATTTGTTATTTGTTCTATTTCATCAGCAGTAGTTATTGTATTATCTAAATAATCTCTTATTAGTGCAACTATTATTCCTAATATTAAACCTAAAATAAATCCTACTGCTATTATTAAAGTTCTTTTAGGTTTAATTGGTTTTTTTGGCGTTAAAGCTAAATCTAAAATTACATTTTGACTAACAGTCGCTGCTTTTTTAATTTCTGTCTCTGTTCTTTTTTCTAATAAATATGAATAAAATTTTTCATTAAATGTAAAGTCTCTCTCTAAAGATAAATAATTCCTTTGCTCTTCTGGTATTTTTTCTAAAATCTTTTGATATTTTGCAATATTTTTTTCTATAAGTCTCTTTTTTGATTCCATAGAAAGCAAAAAGTTTTTAATTGATTTAGTAATTATAATTTTTAATTGTATAATCTGTTCATTAATCTTTTTTATCTCTCTTGATTTTGGTGTAAATTTTTTAAGTAACTCTCTTTTCTTAATCAAAGCATCTTGTAATTTTGAAATTAAAGCAACTACATTTGTATCTTCTATTCCTAATCCTGCTAAAGTTAAAGTTTCTAAATTTTTACCTTTTGTTATTTGATTTGATAATTTTCTTAATATAGATATTTGCATATTTAAAATCTCTAATTTATTCTCTAAATCAGATATTTTTTTAGAAATCTCAGCTGCATTTTGAGATATATCTATTGTCTTTTTCTTTCTTTTATATTCTTCTAGCTTATATTCTGATTTTTTTAAATTTTTTTCTATAATTGCTAATTGTCTATTAATAAAATCTAAAATTTGTGTTGCTTCTTGTGTTTTTCTTTTTATTTTCTTTTTAATATATACACTAGCTAATGCATTAGCAAACTCTTTTGCCCTTAAAGCAACACTATCTTGATATGTTATTTTTAATACATTTACTTTTTTCCCTAAAGGTGCTACATTTAAGTTTTTTAAAACATAATCTTCTACAAAATATTTTTCATCATGGACTATAAAAGAGTATTTACTATAATTTAAGGGAAAATCATTTCGTTTAATTATAATATGAAAATTTTTATATTTTATTGGATGATTAAATTTATGAATTCCTTTATATTCATAATCTTGATTATTGAATTTTCCTTTAGTCTCTAAAATAAATGAATTATTATTCTCTACTGTTATATTAAAAAGTTGTTCCTTCCCTTTTTTAATATCAATAACGAAAGGACTATTCTTATATAAAGCATCTTTTTTATATACCTTATTAATTCCCCAAACTCTTGTAGTTAAATCAACATATTTTAGTGCATCTAAAATAATAAAACGAGATTTTATCACTGCTACTTCTGTATCTAAATCACTAGATGCTGTATCACCTGCTAGTGCTGCTTGTAAAATATCGTCAGTTGTTACACTTTTTTGTGTATTGCTTATTTCTATGGTTGAAGATGCACTATAAATATTTGGTTTATAATAAGCTAAAATAAAAGCTATTATAGTAATTAATAATGTAATTATAAAAATAGTCCATTTATATTTTGACAGTGTTCTAAATATCTCTTTTAAATCTATCTCATCTTCATCAAATTGTTGTTCATTAACAATCATAAGCTATCCTCAAAAAATAAAAATTGCTTAATTATATCAGATTTTTAATTATTTTATAAAAAATATTAATCAATATAATAAAATATATATACAAAAATAAATTTATTTAAGATATAATCTTACATTCTAAATTTAATTATAGGAGGATTTATGAAATTCAACAAACTACTGTTTTTTACTATTTCTAGTGCTATTTTAATTAGTGGATGTGTACCAAAAAAAGAGGTTGAAATCTTTCATAGTTTAGATGCTAATAAAACAGAAGAGAACAAATTAGTAGCATACGAAGATATAACTAATCAAAATTATATCTACAGATTTAAACCAAGCGACAGAATTGCAATAATTGCATATAACTATCCAAATTATAGTACTCCGCCAGAAGGTGTATTAATAGATAGGAGAGGATATGCAAACTTACCAATTATTGGTAAAGTTAAAGTTAGTGGTTTAACAGAAGAACAAGCTTCAAGAAAAATTCAAAAACTTATGAGAAAAGAGATTGTCGATGTAAACTTAGTTGCAGAAAATCCGGCAAAGCAAGTATATATTATAGGTGAAGTAAATGCTCCAGGTCATTATAAAATGCTTAGAAGTCAAACAGATTTACTAAAAGCTATTGCAACTGCTGGTGGATTTAAAGATGGAGCAAATCTAAATACAATATATGTTTTAAGAAAAAAAGGAAGTGAAGCAAAACTTCAAAGATTAAGTCTAACTGGTAATTCTTCTATTCAAAATGCATATTTTCAAATTATACCTGGAGATATAATTTATGTAATGCCAAATAGCTCTAAGAAATTTAATATGACTACAGGTCAAACAATTAAAATGATTAACGGAAGTTTGGTACCTGTTGCAAATGTAAAAGCTGTAATAGAATAAATATATATCTTCCCTATTTTGGGAAGTTATATTACTATTTTATTTAAATTATTACACTTAAAATTAAACTTATACTCTGCCTCTTTTAGGTAGTAGAAAAAATTTTCGCTATTAATGCCATTAAATTTTAGCATAAAATCCTCTAGGTATATCCAAAACTGTTTTATTAGGTTATTGTTGGCTCTATTTGATATATGGTTACTTTGCAAAAACTTCTCTAGCTCTTTATAATATACTTCATCTAATCCATCTTCTAGCATTATTGGCTTATATCTGCTTAGGCTTGGAAGTAAAATATTGTAAATTTTATTATCGTAATTGTATGTTAAAAAGTTAAAACCCTCAAAAATAGCGCTTTTGTTTTGGCTTTTTGTTTTTGGAATATAGATATACTCATCATACTCTAAAATCTTTTGTTTATTTGCAAAATCTTTTTCTTGCAAAATGGCAATCTCTTCTCTAATTTTTTGGTAGTAATTTTTAACTGTAATGTAGTTTAAGCCTAAATAGAGCGCGCATCTATTTATTGTAAAATCTTTATAAAAGCATCTCTTAATAGCCCTTTGGCGCTCAATTTTTTTTGGGCTAAATTTTCTTTTGCAACTTTTGCACTTATAGTAGCCATTTTTTAGTTTATAGGTTGGGTAATTACAGTAAATACACTTCATTTGGTTCCAAAAATATATAAGAATTTCTATTTCTAAAGTATATTTTACAAATTTTAAGTAAAATTAACTTGAATAAATATTCATTTAGGGGCAGATATGGAAAATTACTCACTTTTGCTTATTTTTTGGTATGGCATACTGCACGCCTTTGGCCCAGACCATCTAACAGCAATAGCCGATTTTAGTATAGGCAAAGATAAAAAGAAGACTATGTTTATTACTATTGCTTTTGCAATAGGGCATGGAGTAAGCTTATTTTTGTTTGCAAAACTTTTAGAGGCATTTAATATACAAGAATCACTACTTGGATATGGAGATTTAATTAGCTCTACTGTAATTATTGCAATGGGGATTTATCTGCTTTATATGGTATATGCAGATAAAATACACCTAAATTCTCATACTCATAATGGGAAAAAACATATTCATATCTACTTTGGTAAAGAGCACTCTCACAACAATGAAAATGTTGCAAAAAGTTCAGCTTTTACAATGGGACTTTTAATGGGTGCTGGTGGTGTTAGAGGAATGCTAGTAACACTTGGTGCAATAGAAGCTGGAAGCGTTGATTACACACTTGTACTTGCTTTTACAGTTGGTGTTATGTTAATATTTGTAAGCTTTGGCTTAGTAATTTCGTATATTAACGAAAACTTTTTAGACAGCAAAAAAAATGTAAGAAGAGTATTTACAGTAGCTGGTATAATATCGCTAATTGTAGGTACAAATATACTATTAGGATAAGGAGAAAAAATGTGCACAGATTGCGGATGCAGTATTACAGATACTCACACACACTCACACGATCATAATCATAACCACACTCATGAGAATTTACATGCAAACCCACAGCTAAACGATAGCAAAACAATAGAGGTTATTACAAAAATTTTAGATAAAAACGACCACGAAGCAGCTCATAACAGAGAGCATTTTGATAAACATAATGTATTAGCAATTAATCTTATGAGTAGCCCAGGAAGCGGAAAGACAACTTTGCTAGAGTATTTAGCAGATGTTGCAGATTTTAAATTTGGCGTAGTAGAGGGCGATTTA
>CAZCOI010000182.1:0-1774 GCA_964500335.1 uncultured Nitratifractor sp. | reverse complement strand
TACAATTGCAATTTTATCTCTTTGCAATATACGCGTTGTAAAGCCCTCTATTAGCTTTTTATCAGCTATTGAGTAGCTTAAATCTTCTATATCAAAGAGCACCTTTTTTTTGCTAAGTTGCTTTTCGCCTCGCCAGCTTAGCTTTTCGCGCTCTAGCTCTATTTTTAGCTTGCGAATAAGGGTAGGGTTGCTCTTTGCTTTTTCGCGCAACTCAAATACTCTAGCCTTTCTGCCTTGGTTTCTCTTCTCTCTTGCGCGCACACTTTTACTTAACCACTCCTCCTCTTGCTTTAAAAGTTTTAGCAGATTCTCATGAGCCTTAGCAAGTGCATGTAAGCGATGCTCTTTTTGTGTTAGGTATGCGTTGTAACCGCCTTTGTAGCTTATTAGTTTGGCATTTTCTACCTCTACAACTTTGGTTGCAATCTTATCTATAAAGTGTCTATCGTGCGATATAAAAAGCAGAGTAAACTTCTCTTTTAGCAAAATATCCTCTAAAAACTCTACCATATAGACATCAAGATGGTTTGTTGGCTCATCTAGCAGTAAAACATCTGGCTTTTTTAAGATTAAAGATGCCAAAGCAACTCTACGCTGCTCCCCACCACTTAGTGAAGTTACAAGCCTATTTTCATACTCTTTTAACTTAAACTCTATTAAAGCTCTCTCTATTTTATCATCCAAATTCCAAGCGTTGTGATGGTCTAAAAACTTTGTAACGCGCTCTAGCTCCTCTTGTAGCTCTTTGTTTTCAAAATCTACTGCCACTTTTTGGCTAAGCTCTTGATGCTCTTTTTGCTTTTGCAAAATATCGCTAAGTTGGCTTAAAATCGCCTCTTTTACAGTTAGATTCTCCTCAAACTTGGGGTTTTGCGCTAGCATTTTAATCTCTACTTTGCCATCAACAACTCTCTTGCCATCACTTGGCTCTTCTATGCCTAGCGCTATCTTTAAAAGTGTAGATTTACCGCACCCATTTGGTCCCACAATAGCTACTCTTTCACCCTCATTTAGGTGAAAATCCACCCCGTTTAATAGAGTTTTAACATCATATTTTTTAGTTATATCAAAAAGATCAATTAGTGCCATATTTAGCCTTGTAGTATGGGCAAAATGCCCTGTAAGTTAATAAGACTAGCTAAAATTAGCTATGCCCATGAAATTGATGGTAGTTATTAGGAGTAATCTCTATATATTTACCCTCTTGAAACTCTTTTACAGCCTCTAGCAAAAGTTTTCTCTCATTGCCGCAATAGTAAAGCTTAATGCCAGTTTGCATGGCTCCATTTACAGCTCCTGGTCCTGCGTGCGGTGTTAGCACTACATCTACTCCTTTTTCTACAAGCTGAGCAAATATTGCAGGACCGCCTGGATTTTGATTGACAATAACCTCTATCTCGTTTGTCTCATCATTATATATACCAAAATATTTTGCTTTTCCAAATACTTTTGTAATTGCACTATCAAGTTTTTGCATTTTAAGTGGTGCAGCATAAATCATAATAGCCCCTTATATTTTTTATAATAATTTTATCTAAAAAAGATGCTATTTATCTTTAAAACTATAAAGAGATTTTTAAAAGGCTCTATTATAGAGCCTCTTCATCCTCTTCGCCAGTTCTTATTCTTATAACTTTTTCAACAGATGAAACAAAGATTTTACCATCACCAATCTTTCCTGTGCTAGCACTCTCTTTGATGATATTTACAGCCTTATTCATATACTCTTTGCTGCTTACATATATTTCGATTTTAACTTTTGGAATAAAATCTA
>CAZCOI010000181.1:0-8396 GCA_964500335.1 uncultured Nitratifractor sp. | reverse complement strand
TACTCGATAGAGAGCCGGATAGTGATGGGTTAAGATATTGGAGTTATAAGTTAAAAGAGGGAATAAGCGGAGCTTCGGATATAGCAAGAAACTTTATTTTTTCAAGAGAGTTTGAGGATAAAGGAGTAGATGATGCTACATTTGTAGAGAAGTTATATAAAGCTTTTATGAATAGAGAGGCAAGTGAAGAAGAGATTTCTTATTGGGTAAATTTAATAGAAGATGGTAGTAAAACAAGAGGTGAAGTAGTAGATGACTTTTTATATTCGGAAGAATTTAGTAATTTGTCTAAGAAGTATCATATAATAGCGATAAATAAATTATCTGATTTTATAAGAAGGTTGTATAAGATAATATTAAGTAGAGAGCCGGATATTAGTGGTATAGATGGATGGGTTAAAGCATTAAAGACAAAAGAGAAGAGCGCTACTGAAATAGTAAAGTTCTTTTTTAATTCAGAAGAGTTTACAGGTAAAAAGATAGATGATAGTGAGTATATAAATATATTATATAAGACATTTTTCGATAGAGATAAAACACAAGATCCTAATGGATATAACTTTTGGTATAATAAGTTAATAACTAATCAAATGACAAAAGAAGATATATTAGATGGCTTCTTAAACTCTGAAGAGTTTAGAAATCTTTGTAGTAAATATGATATTGTCCCCTAATTTTAGGGGTGAAAGGAATTGATGACTATTGCAATAGTTCATGATTGGCTTGTAACTAATGCTGGAGCTGAGAAAGTTTTAAAAGAGATAATTGATTTATATCCTACTGCTGATATCTTTGCAATTGAAGATTTTTTAAATGAGAAAGATAGAAAAAATATTTTAAAAGGCAAATTTGCAAAAACTTCATTTATTCAAAAGCTCCCTTTTGCAAAAAGATACTTTAGAAACTATTTGCCTCTTTTTCCAAAAGCAATTGAGAGTTTTGATTTAAGAGAATATGATTTAATTATTAGCAGTTCTTGGGCTTTTGCAAAAGGAGTTAAAAAGAGTAAAAATGCAATCCATATTTGCTATTGCCACACTCCAATTAGATATGCTTGGGATTTATATGATGAATATACTCTCAATTTAAAACAACCCAAAAAATTAATTGTGCAAAAAACTCTTCAGTATATTAGAAAATGGGATATCAATTCTATTAATAGAGTAGATTACTTTATTGCAAACTCAAACTTTGTAAAAGAAAGGATTAAAAGAATCTATAACAAAGATGCTAAGGTTATATATCCGCCTGTGGATTTAAAAAGATTTACTTTATATGAAAAAAAAGAGGATTTTTACCTTACAGCTTCACGATTAGTGCCATACAAAAAGACAAAACTAATTGTTGAAGCTTTTAATAAAATGCCAAATAAAAAGCTTATAGTTATTGGAGATGGTGAAGAGTTTGATACTTTAAAAGCTATTGCTAAAGATAATATTACTATAATGGGGTATCAAGAAGATAATATCTTAACAAGCTATATGCAAAGAGCAAAAGCTTTTGTATATACAGCAATTGAAGATTTTGGTATAGTTATAGTAGAAGCTCAAGCTTGCGGAACTCCTGTAATTGCACTAAATAAAGGTGGCAGTGCTGAGATTGTAGAAGATAAAGTAAGTGGAGTTTTATTTAAAAATCAAACTATTAGTGATATAATTTTAGCACTCAAAGAGTTTGAAAAGCTAAAATTTAACTATTATACAATAAGACAAAGAGCTTTAAAGTTTAATAATTTTAAGGAGAATTTTAAAAGATATGTGGATAGTTGCATTACTTGATTTTCTATTTTTAATATTACTATTTTATGCAACTACCTATATTAGAACTAAATTAAATGGTATATTTAATTTACCTCAATTTATAACAATTAATCTTAGTCACTTTCTATTTATTATTGTAATTATATTTATACTTTTATGGTATGAAAAGATTTATAAATATAGATACGATTTTTGGCAAGATGCATATAAAGTTATAAAATCTTTTTTTATTGGCTTTTTAATAGTATCTTCAATTTTGGTTTTAACAAAATCTAATTTAGACTACTCAAGAGTATTTATATTTTTATACTTTCTCTTTGGTGCTCTATTTATGCCTATTTATAAACGATTTGTAAAAAAACTTTTATCTAAATTTGAGTTTTTTAAAAATGGAGTATTAATTATAGGAAAAGATAAAGATAGCATAAATAAATTTAAAAATGAAATAAAAAGTAACTGGTATCTATGCCAAAAGTTTGTTGAAAAAGATTTTAATAGCGTAATTATAATCTCTGAAGGAATCTTAAAAGATGAACTAAATAAAATCATAGAAGAGCATATGAATAATAATAGAAATATCTATATTGTGCCATATATTGATGATATTAACTTTGCACATTCAAATATTCAAGAGTATTCAAATATAAGAAAAAATACTATAGAGATTGAAAATAGGCTTCTTAATAAAAGCAATATCTTAATTAAAAGTATATTTGATTACATTTTTGCATTTACACTTTTGCCAATACTTCTACTTATTCATATTATAATATCAATTTTAATTAAATTAGACTCAAAAGGCTCCATACTATTTATGCAAGAGAGGCTTGGCAAAGATGGCAAAATATTTAAAGTTTATAAATATAGAACAATGTATGAAAATAGTAAAGATATTTTAGATAATTATCTTAAAAATAACCCCAATGAGATTGAATATTTTAAAAAATATCACAAATATAAAAATGACCCACGAATTACTAAAATTGGTAAATTTTTAAGAGAGAGATCTTTGGATGAGCTTCCTCAAGTTATAAATATTTTAAAAGGTGAAATGAGCTTTGTAGGTCCAAGACCATATGTTTTAGAAGAACTAAATATCTTAAAAGAGAATGCAAAATTTATACTAAAAGTAAAACCTGGACTTACCGGACTTTGGCAAGTTACAGGAAGAAACACACTAACCTTTAAGCAAAGAGTTAATCTTGAGAGATGGTATATCAAAAATTGGACACTATGGCTTGATTTTGTAATTTTAGTTAAAACTATAAAAGCTGTACTAGATAGAGTTGGAGCTAAATAACTCTTTTTTGCAATTTTTTTCTTCTATTAAGTTCAAAAGCGATATAATAGTAACAAATATTAATTTTAGAGGATTATTATGGATTTAAAAAACAGTATTAATGAAGTAAAACAAGAGTTAAGTAGCGATGAAAAGCTATTAGAGCAAGCTTTCCATTTAGAAAGATTCTTTAAAAAATATAAAAAACCCCTAATTGCATTGGCACTTATATTAATTTTGGCATTTGTTGGATATAAAGTTAATAACTACTTAGTATATAGCAAGCTAGAAAAAGCAAATAGTGCACTCCTAGCTTTAGAAAAAGACCCAAAAAATACTGATGCTCTAAATAGCCTAAAAGCAAATAACCCAAAACTTTATGCACTATATAAATACTCAGTTGCCGCAAATAGTGCCAATAAAGAGGAGTTGTCAAAAATTAACAAAGATACAAAATTTTTAGAAGATGTAATAAATTATCATATCTCTGTTTTAGATAAAAATCCTAAAAACTCAATTTATTATAAAAACTTAGCTCTAATTCAAAAAGCTTACCTTTTAATAAAAAACAATAAAACAAAAGAGGCAAAAAATATATTAATTCAAATTCCAAAAAATTCAGCTGTGGCACCAATAGCAAGGTTGCTTGAACACTACACAATTACTAAATAGGAGACTCCTATGAATTTAAAAACCCTACTTACAGCTATTATAGCAACTTTTTTTGTTAGCTGTTCTATGGATACAAGCAAATTTGTTCCAGACTTTTTAAAATCATCTGCTGGACACAGCACAAATGCCTATACAATAAAACATGGAAAGAGAGCAATAAATGTAACAAGAGATGGTGTTACATTTAATGATGGAAGCTATATAACTCCTTATGGTGAAGGTTCAATCACTCTTCCAAGCGGATATTACTATGTAAGCAGTGATGGTGGCAGAATTTTATCGGCAAATAAAAGTGGGGATATTATCGTATTTAAAAGCAGTGGCGAAGAGATTGCAAGAACAAAACTTGAGGCTCCTTTAGTAAGTGGTGTTGCATACTCAAATGGTGTTGCCTATTTGCTACAAGGAAATAGATTTGGATTATATAACCCATTTATAAATAAAATAACTTATCAAAAACAATTTCCTGGTGGAGAGGCAGTAGATACTCGCCTAGCTAATCCTGTAGTTACTAGAAACTATCTAGCATTACCAACACTTGATGGTAAATTAATTATGATTAATATGAATGTGCCAGCTGAACCTGGAGTTATATCAGTAGGTAAAAATAAAAATTATGGAAATATTATTTATCTAAAAGTTATTAATAGCGGCCTTTTAACAGCAACTCCAAATAGACTTATCTATATAAATGGGCAAGGTAAAAAAGAGTATGATACAAAAGTTGCTGATTTAACAGTAAAAAATGGAATTATTTATCTTCTAACAAGAGATGGCAAGGTTCAAAAACTCTCACTTAATTTAGAGCCAATTGAATCACAAGAGTTTAACTATGCCGATTTTGCAACAATTGGTGTATTAAATGGTAAAGTTTATGCATATGCAAAAAGTGGCTCATTGGTGCTTTTAGATGACTCTTTAAATAAATATAAAGTATATAGTGTTGGAAGAGCACACAATTATAGCTATGTATCTAGCAATTGGCTATATATTGATGATAAAAAGGTAGATTTAAGCGCCCTAAATTATGAGTAAAGAGTTAATAGAAGCTTTTAAAGAGTATTTAACAATAAATAAAGCTTTAAGCTCAAACTCAATAAAAGCTTATATTAACGATATTTGGCAATTTTTTGACTTCTCTAAAAAACCTCTATTAAAAAGAGATGCTAGTGATGTTGTTGAATTTTTATCTCAATTTGATAATAAAAGAACTTTAAATAGAAAACTATCATCAATTAATATCTTTTACGATTTTGCAAAAGAGCTTGAATTTGGTGTAGTTAATATCAATCTGCCAAGCTCTAAAGTTCCTTCAACATTACCAATTTTTTTAGACCATCAAGCAATTATAGAAGGGGCTGGAAATATAGATATTAAAAGCTGGATTGATTTAAGAGATAGAGCTTTAATACTATTTTTATATGCTACAGGAGTTAGAGTTAGCGAAGCAGTAAATGCACGAATAGATGATATAGAAGATGGCTGGCTTAGAGTTAGATTTGCAAAAGGAGAAAAACAAAGAGTAGTTCCTGTTGCAAAGAGTGCACTTTTTGCACTAGAGCTATATATGAATGAGCGTCATGATAACTCTCCTAATCTATTTATAAACTATAAAAAAAAGCCCCTTAGCAGAATCTCTATTTTTAAAATTACAAAAAAATATTTAGGCGTATCTCCTCATGTTTTAAGACACTCTTACGCTACAAGCCTAATTTTAGGAGGAGCAGATTTAAGAGTTGTTCAAGAACTTCTAGGTCACAGCTCTTTAGTAACTACACAAATTTATACCCATATCCAAAAACCTCATCTAAAAGAGACAATAAAAAAGTATCATCCTCTATCAAAGAAGCAACATATACCAAATAGTAATTAATAGTGCTAAAATAAAAGTAGCAATATATGCTTTTTTACTAAAAATGGCAAATATCGATAATATCAAATATATTGTAAATAATCCTATTGGCATAATAATATTAACACTCTCTCTTGGTAATATTAATAAAGAGCTTAATATATTATCAAACAAATCTCCATATCCCAAAAGGTGCAAAATTAAAGATAGGGGATAAAAAATAATAAATAAAACAGATAATATTGGAGAAGCTAACTGCCAAATAGAACTATTAGGAAATATATAATGAGATATTGGAAACATTAAAATAAAAACACCAATAGGAATTATAAATATAGTTTTAAGAAGATTAAAACTCTCTTTTTGCCATTTTAAAATCAAAAATATATAATAAACCCCTGCTACTGATAATAAAAAGCTATAAGAAAATAGAAGTTTTGGAAAAATTGCAATAACTAAAAATGTTGTAAAAAATAGAAGTTTAAAACTAATAAGCTCTAAACCAAATATTAAGAGTATCCAACCAATAAATAGCATAATAAATGACCTAATCAAAGATGGAGGCGAGCCAACAAAAAGCACATATATAAAAATTACTGCTATAGTAAAAAACCCTAAATCTAAATATATATTTCTATAAGGAAAATATCTTTTTTGAAAAAACTTATAAATATAACCAAAAATTCCAAATAAAATTAACCAAATAATCCCTAAATGAAACCCACTTAAAGCTACAAGATGAGATATACCTAAAGCTGTTATTCTATCTCTTATATCTTTCTCTAAAGGCTCAGCTAAATATATAGCATTATAAAATGAAGCTAACTCTACACTTTTATGCTCTTTTATAATCTTATCTTTAAAATATCTCTTAGGCTCAAAGCTACTATCAAGAACCTCTACTATATCTCCGTATGCAAAAAAACCTCTTAGATACTCTAAAAAAGAGGTGCTTTTTTTTAATTTTAATTTTGCTCTAACTAGACTATTTGGCTTAATATCTTTTGAAGTTACTAAAAAAAATCTTAAATTATCTATAGAATTTAATCTTACTAAAAATTTTTTATTATCTTTTTTATAAACTCTCTCTACCTTTGCAATAGTATAATAAAAATCTTTTGATTTTAACTCTTGATAATCTTGAAAATAAAAAAATAACCTGACTAAAAAAATTACAATAAATACAACACCTACTGCAAAAAACTCTTTATTATCTTTAAAAAGAGGAATCTTTTGCATAAATACTCCTAAATTATAGGAGCATCAATTTTTCCCTCTGTCATATCATAATTGCCACTTTCAAATACTACTTCATAAGAGGCGCTTTGAGGCTTAGCATCTACAAATCTAGTAAATCTTTTTTGGAATAGTAAATCAACTGTTCCTGTTGGACCATTTCTCTGTTTTCCAATAATAAGTTCAGTCTCTTCCTCTTCTTTTCTTTTATAGGTACTTACATACTCTTTACCTTCAGCTTTTGCTTTCATCTCTTTCTCTTTCTCTTTTGCTTCACGGTAAACATCATCTCTATATACAAATAAAATTATATCTGCATCTTGCTCAATTGCTCCAGACTCTCTTAAATCACTTAACATTGGTCTTTTATTCTCACGGTTCTCAAGTGAACGATTTAA
This sequence comes from uncultured Nitratifractor sp., assembly GCA_964500335.1. Taxonomy (GTDB): domain Bacteria; phylum Campylobacterota; class Campylobacteria; order Campylobacterales; family Sulfurovaceae; genus JAADEQ01. Next base: position 1,199 of record CAZCOI010000181.1, on the reverse strand, counting down.
CTGAGATAGTGCAATTATGGGAATTTCAAGCTCTCTTGCTAACTGCTTTAGCCCTCTTGAGATTTCACTAATCTCTTGCTGTCGCCCCGTATGTGTTCTATTTTCTCCACTCATTAACTGTAAATAATCAATTATTGCCATCGAAATTTCAGGATGCTGAGTTTTTAATTTTCTAAGCTTACTTCTTACATGATGAATTGTAGCATAACCGCCATCATCAACAAAAAGCTTTCTTCTGCTCATATCATCAACAGCACTAGAGAGCCTGCTCCACTCATCATCTTTTAAATTTCCTACTCTTAAAGCCTGTAAAGGAATAGATGTTTTTGCACTAAGCATTCTAAGCATCAGCTGTTCAGCTGGCATCTCCAACGAGAAAAATGCAACACCTTCATTTCTTTCAATCGCTTTTAGTGCCATATTAAGCACAAGTGCCGTTTTCCCCATAGACGGCCTTGCGGCAATTATTACTAAATCTCCTTTGCCAAATCCGCTTGTCTTTTCATTTAAATTCTCAAAACCTGTATCTACACCAATAAGCTTTGAATTACCCATAGCCTTTAGGCGCTCTATCTCCTTTAGCATAGAAACGGTAATTGCTTTTGAATCTTTAAAATCATCACTTACGCTATCTTGAGTTATCTCATAAAGCTTTTGTTCAACCCTATCCATTACTTCAGCTACATCTAAATCATCTTCAATAGTCAGCTTCTTAATTTGAGTGGCTAAAGTTATTAGGGCTCTTTTATTTGAGTAGGCTTTAATCTCTTCTACATAAGCTTTTGTATTTGTAATAGGATTTGAAGATAAAACTTCAATCATTGCAACTTCATCAAACTTATCCTCTTTAACTAACTCTTTTTTTAAAAACTCCTCATCAATTGGAAGTTCTTGCTCAAATAAAGACTCCATTGCATTAAATAGATGCTGGTGAAATGGCAAATAGAAATCCTCACTCTTTAAATGAGCCGCAATATCCTCATAGATTTGAGGGTCAAATATAATTGCCGATAAAACTGCTCTTTCAATATTTATATTATAAAGCTCTTCCATACCTACTCCTTAGCTAACTTCTCTACCTCTTGCACAAACCTATCTACAAGCTCGCTCTCAGGCAGTTTTGCTACCACCTCTCCCTTTACCATAACCATACCAACACCTTTGCCATAAGCTATTGCAACATCGGCATGTTTTGCCTC
>CAZCOI010000180.1:0-17991 GCA_964500335.1 uncultured Nitratifractor sp. | reverse complement strand
TGGCTTAATCCAAAAGCAAAATAAGCTAGAGATATATATGATGTGCGAGATTCCTTCAAATGTGATTTTGGCAAAAGAGTTTTTAAAAGATTTTGATGGGTACAGCATTGGCTCAAACGATTTAACCCAACTAACTCTTGGAGTCGATAGAGATAGCGACTTGGTTAGCCATATATTTGATGAGCGCAATAAGGCTATTAAAAAAGAGCTAAAGAGGATAATAAAGGTGTGCAAAAAACTAAACAAATATGTAGGAATATGCGGTCAAGCACCATCTGATTATCCCGAAATTGCCAAGTTTTTGGTTAAAAGAAAAATCGATAGCATATCGCTAAATGCCGATTCTGTTATCTCTACAAGAGAGTATATCTCTAATATTGAGTCAAAAGAGGATTAACTTTCCTCTTTTAAATCTTGCATCTTATACTCTTTTAATCTGTTTTTTTGCTTTAACTCTTAAATTATAATACTTTTCAAAACTCAATTATGTTACATATGTTAATAAAAAGATGTTACAATTTTTTTAACATAAACTATAAAGAGGATACTTATGAAAAATCTTTACGATAGCAATTTTGCAAAAAATTTAGATGATTTAGAGTTAAGAGTCTATACCTCTAGGCTTTTGGGTTCATGCGATAAGTTGGTTTTGCATGGCGGTGGAAATACATCGGTAAAAATTGGCAATATACTTTATGTTAAGGGTAGCGGATGGGATTTAGCAACAATCCAAAAAGAGGGGTTTGCTCCTGTAAATTTACAAAAGCTAATAGATATGCTAAATTATGATAGTTTAAGCGATAGCCAAATGGTTAAGCTTCAAAGAGAGGCTATGAGCGATAAAAGCGCTCCAAATCCATCTGTAGAAGCAATTTTACATGCAATAATTCCATATAAATATGTCGATCATACTCATGCAGACGCTATTGTTACTTTAACAAATTCAAAAGCTGGACTAGATACAATAAAAAGACTTTATAAAAACTATCTAATTGTTCCTTATGTGATGCCTGGATTTATATTGGCAAAAGAGGTTTATAAATTAAGCAAAAGTATAAAGTGGGAAGATATTAAAGGAATTATTTTATTAAAACATGGGATTTTTACATTTGCAAATAGTGCAAAAGAGTCATATGATAATATGATACAAGCTGTTACAAAAGCAGAATTAGAGATTAATAAACCGCCATTTGATTTAGATAAATTACAAGATTATATGAGCCAAAAGAGAGGCTTTAAAGTTAGTATGAATATAAATACATCATATAGTGCTAAAGCTTTTTCTACCCTAAAAGAGCCTCATAGATTTGGCATATTAACACCAGAACATATAATAAGAACAAAAAGATATCCTGTCTTATTAGAAAAAGATTTTAAAAATGAGATAGATGAGTATATTAGTGAGTATATTAGCTATTTTAATAGACATAAAAGTAATGAAATAATGCTAAATCCAGCTCCAAACTGGGCTGTGGTTAGAGATTATGGCATAATAACTTTTGGAAAAGATAATAAAGAGTGTAATATTATAGAAGATATAGCAATGCACACAATAGAGGCTATATTTAATGCTCAAAAGTATGGCGGTTTTGATAGTTTAAATGAGAGCGAATGCTTTAAAATGGAGTATTGGGAGTTAGAACAAGCTAAATTAAAGGCAAAGTAATGAAGTATGTTTTAAGTATAGATGCAGGAACAGGTAGTGTTAGATCAGTAATTTTTAATGAAGTTGGCAAAGAGGTAGGATTTTACCAAATAGAGTGGGAGCACTATAAAGAAGATGGTATTGAGGGCTCTATGAATTTTGATTACAAAAAAAATTGGAATTTAGTTTTAGAGTCTATCAATAAAGCTCTTCAGAGTGCAAACTTAAAAAAAGAGGATATTAGCGCAGTTACTAGCTCTAGTATGAGAGAAGGCATTGTGCTATATGATGAGCAGAAAAATGAAATATGGGCAGTTGCAAATGTAGATGCAAGAGCTAGCCAAGAGGTTAAAGAACTAAAAGAGAACTTTAAAGGTATTGAAGAGAAGTTTTATAAAATTAGTGGGCAAACCTTTGCTTTAGGGGCAATTCCTAGACTTTTATGGCTAAAAAAACATAAGCCTAATATCTATAGTAAAGTTAGATATTTAACTATGCTTAGTGATTGGATTTTATTTAAACTAAGCGGTATTTTGGCTGTAGAACCATCAAATGCCGGAACTAGCGGTATATTTTCGCTAAAAAAGAGAGATTGGGAGAGCTCCTTTTTAAGAGAGGTTGGGTTAAAAGATAATATCTTGCCAAAGGTATATGAGAGCGGAGAGATTATTGGCGAGGTTAAAGAGGAGCTTGGCTTTAAAGAGTGTAAAGTTGTTATGGGCGGAGGTGATGTTCAGCTAGGTACACTTGGCTTAGGGCTAACAAATATTGGTGATAGCGCACTTTTAGGAGGTAGCTTTTGGCAACAGATTATAAATATACCTTCAAATACGCCTCCTCCAAGCGATATGAGTATTAGAATAAATCCACATGTTATAAAAGATATTAGTCAAGCTGAAGGAATTACATTTTTTAGCGGTTTAATTATGAGATGGTTTAGAGATGCTTTTGGATGCGGCAAAAGCTATAAAGAGCTTGAAGAGTTGGCAAAAGATGTTCCACCTGGCTCTTATGGGATAATTCCAATATTTAGCGATAGTATGAAGTATGGAAAGTGGTATCATGCAAGTCCATCATTTTTAAATTTATCAATTGATTCAAAATTGTGCAATATAGCATCTATGTTTAGAAGCTTAGAAGAGAATGCCGCAATAGTAAGCGCAATAAATATCCAAAAGATTGAAGAGTTCTCAAATGTCAAAAATGACCAAATTATTTTTGCCGCAGGTGCTAGCAAAGGTGAGCTTTGGTCTCAGATAGTTAGTGATGTGTTAGGAAAAGAGGTTATTGTACCTGTTGTAAAAGAGGCAACAAGCCTTGGAGGAGCGATTTACTGCTTAAATGCGCTAAATGTCTATAACTCTTTAGATGAGGCAGTAAAAGTTATGGTAAAATACCAAAAAAGTTTTTTGCCAAATATGCAAAATCATAAACTCTATCAAGATATAAGCTATAAATTTAAAAAAGCTTATAAAAAACAGTTAGAGCTTGTAGATGAGGGAGTAACTACTTCTATGTGGAGAGCTCCAGGAGTTTAAAAAGGAGATTTAATGTATTTAACTAATGAGAGTGAGCATCAATATAGGTTTGGAGACCATGGTCCAAAATATTTAACAAAAGGTGAAAATATAGATTTAGGTGTTGTTGTTATTACACCTAACGAAGAGCATCCTTGCCATATGCACGAGCATCAAGAGGAGTCTTTTTTAGCTCTTGAGGGAGAGTGTGAAGTTTGGGTAGATGGAGAGCTGGTTGTATTAAAAAAGGGAGATTACCTAATATGCCAAAAAGGAGAGGCGCACTACTTTAGAAATGTAACAGACAAAAACTTTAAAGCTGTATTTATTAAAGCACCTCATTTAGATTTTAAAGATAGTATCTATATAGATTGGAAGCCTGGCGAGGTTTTTGATAAAAGCAAAGTTATTTAAAGTTAGCTAATAAGATTTTTAATTGCTATAAATGAGCTATAAAATAGCGAAATAGAAAATAGTACAAAAATAACAGAGGCAATTTTATTAATTATAATTAAAATATGCTCTTTTATCTCTAACTTTGAAGAGAGTATAGCACCAAACAAAAAGGCAAAAGCTATTCCTAAAAATAGCCAAATTAAAGAGAGTATTGTAGATTTTGTTAAAAAAGGTGTAACAATAACTGCAAAAAATAGCATAGCTTTTGGGTTTGATAAGTTTAATAAAAGTGCCTCTTTATATATTTTAAAATTAGAGTAAATATTGCAACTTCTTTTAAAGTTTGGCTTATCATTATAGATACTCTTTGCAATATTTAAAAGATATATCGCTCCAAAAAAGCCAACAACTGCTTGAAAATAAAGATTTTTGCCAATTGCACCTAAACCAATACCAACTAAACTAATATATAAGATATTACCGCTAAGTATTCCTAAAACTGCAATAAGAGACTCTTTTAAACCTTTGCATAAACCTAACCTAAAAACATAAAAGATATCAGGACCTGGCGTAATAGCCGCCGTAAATCCTACAAAAAAAAGTATTATATACTCCATTAATTATCCCACAATTTATGGCTTAAAATATTTATAGCTTCATAAAGTTCTTTATCTTTTGGATAGATATCTAGCTTTTTTAAAGCCTCTATTAATCTATCGTTTGAATTGTCTGAATGAAAAAGCTCAACTAAATTGTTATCTAATTTTATCAATCCTCTTAATATAAACCATAGTTGCAAAGTCTCTATTTCAAATTGCAAAAGATGGTTGTTAAATTCATTAAAATCTTTATAATCTTTTAGCTTATACTCATTAATTATATCTTTAAATAAAAGCTCAACCCTATTAATTGGCACTGCATAATATAAAAGTCTTGCTGGTGTCGGTTTAGGAGATTGAGTAGCCCCAATAAAAACTCTTAGAGCCTTTTGGGTTGGACCAAACATATTGGTTCTAAGCCCTACTAAACCGATATGATTATGATGGTGTCTGCCACACCCTTTTAAGCATCCACTAAAGCCAATATCTACACCTTCATCTAAAAAGATATCTAAATTTAGCTCTTTTATATCATTTTTTATATCCCAAAGCGACAAAGGGCAATATCTAGCCCCAGCACACCCAACTACTAAAGCTTTATTATTTTTAGATAGATTATTGCTAATTATATGTAAATTTTGATCAACCCCAACTCTTAAATATATGCTATCATCTAAAATATCTAAAGCTCTATTGATATTTACCTCTCCATAGTAGCACTCTATTTTATTTGTATAGGCATCTTTGTAGTTTGAGCTACTCATTAAAAGCTCTTGCTCATTTTCTATTTTAAAATTAACTCTTTTTAAAACCAAATCTCTAAAGCTATTAATGCCAATTTTTTCAATTAGATAAAAAAGTCTTGTTTTTGCCCTGCTTCCTCTTAAGCCATACTCAATAAATATATCTAAAATTGCAAAAAATAACTCTTTTACATATGCTGGCTTAATAAATAGATTCAAGCTTTTTGCACTCTCACTATTTTTGCCACCAACATATACATTAAATCCATAAACACTATTATCTTTAGCCAAAGCAAATAGCAAATCATTACCCCAATAGTTAATTAGTGGTTTAGAAGTACCAATAATTGCGCAATTAAATTTACGAGGAATCATTCCAAAATATTTTTGATTATCCAATAACTCTTTTTGAATCTCTTGAGCAATCTTATAAGAATCAATTTTACTATCTGTGCTTATGCCATCATATGGGTCAATTACAATATTTCTTACATTATCTGTTAGGGTCTGGTGGGTATTAAATTTAAGCTCTTTAACTAAATTGTAAACTTTTAATATATCTTTTGGTTCTATTTTATGAAGCTCAATACCACCTCTTGCGGTTAATAAAACTTTTAAATCAAACTCTTTTGCAACCAAAAGCAAACTTTTAAAGTGGCTTCCCTTTATCTTTTTGCCATCAACTCTAACTCTTAACATAAAAAAGTTAGGATTTAATTTGATATTATAAATTCCATAATTTTTTAGATAAAATCTATCATCTTCACTTAAATTATTAAAATCTGCTTTTGTAATATCATAATCTTTTGGCTTTAGACTCTCTTTTAATCTCTCTAATTTATTTAATTTGCTCTTTTTCTCCATACTCTTTTACCTAAGATTTTTTTGTTTTAGCCTAATTGAACTATGCCTATTATAACAGTGCTATCTTTATCTTTTAGAGTATTTATATATTTTAGTCTATTTTTTTGTTTGTTTTTTCTCACTTTTATAGAGTATTAGCCAGATATTTGGAAGAATTTTATATATTAATTTTACATACTTATAGTCTTTTAACTACTTTACAACTGCAATTTAGCTCTATTTTTGTATCTTATTAACAAATTTACAACTACTTTAAAGTCTCCATAAAATCGCTATAATCTGCATTTTTAAGGGCATAAAGTTCATCTTCAATTACTGTAAATCTAAAATCTCCACTCTCTTGAAGTTTACTAGCGGCTTTTTTAAACTTTTTTCTATCTGCTTTATCTAAATTTAAAACCTTTGCAAGCTCTCTAATAGATATATAATTTTTCTCATCTACTACACTGTTTCTCTCAAGTTTTGGAGTCTGTTTAATTTGCAAATGCTCAATTTGAGTACGGTATAGCTGTTGCATCTCACCAAATGCCTCTTTTAGTAAATCTACCTCTCCTTTTAGAGTGCCAATAATTAAGTTATTTGTTGCTTTTAAATCTTCTATTGTATCTTTTAATATTTTAATTGTCTCATCTTTTGCCGCTAATAAATCTTTATTATTAGAAGATAAAGAGTCATCTTTTTTACTATTTATGTCAATGGAGCTGTCAAGTTCTATAAAAATTTGCCCCTCTACTTTTTTTGATTTTAGTAAACCTTTTTTAATCTTTGCGTAAACTGCTTGACGAGATATACCACTTTGTTTAGCGTACTCTGACGGTTTTATAAGTCTGCTCATTGACAACTCCTTTCATGGACTTTACTTTTTTATTATAGTCTTTTTTTCTAAAACTTGTAAACTTAATGACAAATTTTGTCAATACTCTTTACCCTCTTTAACAGGTACAAAACAGCAAGTCTCTATTACTTCGCTTGTAATTTTGCCCCCTCTTTTGTAATATCTTGTAATTGTTTGTAAACCATACTCTTCTACTGGTGCTACCAAAATACCTCCATCAGCAAGCTGATCAAATATTATTTGAGGAATCTCTTTTGGCGATGCAGAAAAGAGTATTCTATCAAAAGGAGCAAATGAACTCCAACCTCTTCTTCCATCATCAAATTTAGAGTTTATATTTGAAATTCCAAGCTCTCTAAATCTTGCTCTTGCCTCTTGAAGCAAAGAGTCAATTCTCTCAATTGTAAATACCCTTCTAAATAGTTTAGATAGTACTGCTGCTTGATAACCACTCCCACAACCAATCTCTAAAACAGAATCGCAATTATTAGGTTCTAAATATTGGGTCATCTTTGCAACTGTAAGTGGAGAGCTAATCCACTGTTCACTATCCATAGGAAGAGCATCCAAACTATAGGCTAAGTGTTTAAAGATATCAGATACAAATATCTCTCTATCAACACTTAAAAGGGCATCTTTAATATTTGGCTCTAAAGGAAAGAGCCTATCTATTTGTCTTACCATCTCATCTATATAGTGTTGCTTTCTTTGTCTATCTAACTTTTTCATAAAAACACTTTTTGTCATCATAAATTACCCTATAAATGCTAATTCTGTTTTTTATATTATATAATATATTTATAAATTAAACAAGTAATTTTAAGAAATTATATTAATAAATATATGATTTTTACAAATTTACACTTTTTTAAACTTAGTTTACAGCAAATTTTAAGAAAATATGGGAAATAAATAGAGATATGTTAATAATTTAGTAAAGCTTTAGATACCTTCTTGTAAACTTAACTTGTTTTAAATCTATAAAACCTCTAATGCATTCACTCGCATCATCTATAACTTTACCACCCATAGGAGAGTAAATTGCACTAGAACTTGCCATTCCCTCTTTAGAAGAGTTTGCAATCAAACAGTAGCATTGATTCATTATAGCAAGGGCGCTTCCTAAAATCTCTAAATGTCTTTTTCTTGGCTCTCCCCATTGGCTTGGCACTAAAATAATATCTGCTCCCTCTAGCTTTTGCCAAAGCTCTTTATACCTTAACTCAAAACAAATTAGTAAACCATACTCTATATTATCTATCTTAAATTTGACAATCTCTTTGTCATCTCCAGCCTCTAAGAACTTATGTTCATCTCCAAGCTTAAAAAGCCTATGTTTAGCCTGTTTGTGAACAATTTTATTTTTATGAATGACAACTGCTTGGTTAATATAGCTGTCATTTACTTTACGCAAAAGTGTCAATACTAAAATTTGAGAGTTTACAGCTTTTTTAAGCTCATCTAACGCATATTCTCCAAATTTAACAGCCTCTTCTAAATTTTCGTAATCATAATCAGTTAAACAGACCTCTGGCGCTACAATAATAGCCTCTTTTGGAAGCTCTTTTAGATATTTTAAAATTTTATCTAAATTTTTTTGGTAGATTGGATTATTTTTTAGCTGTAAAAGTACTACCTCTTTTAACACTCTTTGCTCCTATAAAATTTTGTATTATCAATATCTATAAGCTCTATCTTATTATCTTCTAGCAGTTCTTTAAAAGCTTTTAGTGAGCTATTTGTAAATAGTATCTCAATATCGCTATATGTTAGCGGTCTTAAAGTTAGGGTTTGTAAAATTTGCTCTTTTGTGTAGTCGTATTTATCTATTTTGCTCTTTTTCTTTGTGGCAATTGATATATTTAGCTTTTTATTAAAATTTAAAGAGAGCTCAAATAATTTATTATAACTAATTGGCTTAATATTATATGCTGGCGGTCTATCAACTGTACTTAAATCGACTCTTGCAGGCTTTAATTTAACTAAAAACTCATTTAGCTTTTTTACCTCTTCTAAATTATCATTAATCCCTTTTACAAATAAAATCTCTATAATTAAAGAGCCTTTATAGATTTTTGAAAACTCCAATATTCCTTTTTTTATATCATCTAAAGATATATCTTTATAGGCTCTATCGAGCTTTTTAAAACACTTTTTTGTTGCGCAATCTAAAGAGAGTTTTACAAAATCTAACTTCTTTAAAGCATTTTGTATATCTTTTTTATAAATTGTGCTAGAGTTGCTTAAAATTAGGCTTTTTATATTGCCTTTTATTGAGTTTAAATTATCAATTAACTCATCTAAATGCGGATATAAAGTTGGCTCTCCATTTGCTGTAAGCGTTATTACATCAACATCTTTATACCTTTTTAATGCATCTTTAATATCATTTACAACATCTTTTAGACTAACTACATCTTGGTAGCTATTAGTAACTTTGGCCGCTTTTAATTCGCAATATAAGCAGTCAAAATTGCACTGCTTTATATTTGGGCTTAAATCAACCCCCAAAGATTTACCAAAACGGCGCGAATTTATAGGACCAAAAATAACACTCATATCTTTAACTTTTCTAAAACTATTTTATGTAGATTATAAAGCTTATAGCGAATCTCTTTTGCGACTGCTGATTTTTCTATCTCTGTTAGTTTAAATGCCTCTTCTAAAACTCTGCTACTCTCAAAGGCTCTTGAGAAATTTGCTTCAATTAATGAGTTTAAATCTTCTCTTTTTAGCTCTGAAGATGTAGAAGTTTTGCTAACATCATTAATTATATCTCTGTGTTTTACTCTTTTTTGTGAATATAAAGAGGTTAAATTATGCCTTAGCTCTTTAAAAGCATAACTTAACTCTTTATTATCATATATAAATCTTTGAATATCTTCTAAGAGGCGAAGAGCCTCTTTTAAGCGATTATAGTTTGCATCTATAAGGCGCTCAATTTTATTAGTCATCACCCATAATGCCTAAAAACTGTAAAATAACTGTAAACATATTTAAAAAGTCTAAATATAAGCTAACAGCCGCATCTACAGGGCTATCATAAGCTCCATTTGCTATATTTTGAGTGTCATAAATTGTAAACAAACCAAAAAGCAATAATACAGCCGCATTAATAATTACAGCAAGCATACCATTGCCCAAAAATAGGTTTATTAAACTAGCAACTACTACTACAATTAGTGTAATAAATAGAGGTTTACCCCAACTGCTAAAATCTGTTTTGCTATTGATTGCAAAAAGGCTTAATGCACCAAAAAGTACACTCGTAGCTAAAAATGCGTTACCAATTACAGCACTTTTACCCGCTCCAATTAACATTGCAAGCAGTGGAACAAGTGAAACACCAGTTAGGAATGTAAATAAAAATAGCATCATCATATTTAAGCCAGGCTTACCACGACTCATTCCTAAACCAAAAAATAAAACCAAAAGCTCAGCGCCAAAAATTACCCATCTAAATTTTACAACACTCTCTACAAAAGGCATTGTTAGGTACGCTCCAAGTGCTGCTACAATCATACTTAACGCTAATAGCTGATAAGTCTTTTTTAAAAAGCTAACTCTCTGACTACTTATAGCAAACTCGCTAGCTCTATTTATTGTATAGTCTCTATCATATAAAGCCATTAATTATCTCCTTTTTTTATCTGCATAATTATGCAATTGTATTATAGCATAATATTTTATCAAAATATTCTTTTATATAAATGCAACTTAAATAGCTTTTACTTAAATATATAGCAAAAAGCTGTAAGCTAAAAGCTTAAAGCAATCCTAAACTCTACCACTAATAACTAACAAATACACTAAAAATCCAACTCTTTAATATCATCTAGTTTTTTAATAAATCCATCTTTTAAAAGCTTTAAAAAGATATCAACACCCAATGGTTCATTTTTATTGCCATGAACCAATATAATTGAGCCATTTTTTATAGGCTCTTTTTTTGCAAGCCAACTATTAGAACCAATAGTTATTAAAGATAAATTTGCAACAATTTTGATTGCTTTTTTATTAGATACTAAACCTGGAAATCTAAAAAAAATTGATGGGGTTACACCATTTTTAATTAAGCACTCTTCTAAATCTAAAATATCTTTTACTAAATGCTCATTTTTAGATAGTACAAAATTTTTATTTAGAGGAGTATTTGGATAATAGATATGATTTGCAGTGTGGTTTCCCCAAGTTATATTTAATTTTCTTTCTTCTTGCCACTGTTTTAGTTTATTAAACTGGGCTTTATGAGTGTTTATCCATTTTTTTGTAATAAAAATTGTAATTGGAACAGGATTTTTAAAATTATCAATAAGAGCTTGATATAAGCGCTTTTCAAATCCTTTTTTTGACGAAGGGCAAAAATCGCTTGTTAAATAAAGTCCATTTTTTGCACTTGTTATACCATCATTTTGTAATGGATGTTTAGTGTTGCTAATAGATAGATTTAAAAGTTTTTTAAATTTAGTGCTGTTTAAATCTGGACATTTATATAGTTTAGAAGCTTTTGTAAAATAAGTTTGTAAAGAGTTTGGCTCAAGTGCTAAATAGCATTTATGGTTATTGTAAAAGAAGCTTCTAATTGCGATATTAATTTGATTATTTTCTAAAATACAGCCATATATTGGCTTATAATTTTTAATTTCAATTGAAAATAGATTTATGGTTAAAAAGAATAGTAAAATTACCCTTCTCATCATTAATCTCTTATAATTTGCATTAATCTATCTATCATAATTTTTTGAATTTTGCTTTTGCCATGCTCTGCTTCGATATTATAGTAGTTATTGCCATAATTTAATATAATAAAATTAGATAATGAACAGTCATTATTTTTAGCAGTTACATATTCATACTTTACATTTAACCCCATATTTAAAAGCTTTTTTATCTTGCTTAGTGGAGGATTTGGCGAAGTTCCTGCAATATATACTAAATTATCCTCATCTGCTAGACCTTTAGCTTTTAAAATCTCTTTTTTTGAATATGGAGAGTATGATTTGGTAGAAGAGCTCTTTTTTAAAATAGAGATTCCACCTCTGTTTGTGTTGTTATGCAAAGTTAAATATGGCATATTAGGCGCTTTATAGCTATTAATTATTTGCATTATTCTAAAAGTATATATTGGTGAAGCGCTTTTTTGAAATTTACAGCTTGGCTCTTTTGTACTATTTAGACTAAAGTTTCTATTTGGGTCTTGGTTAATATTGTATCGTTTATCTCCATTTACTAAAGATAAAAAACCACCTCCATACTTTTTTATTGCATATACTGCACTATCAAATGCACTATTTTCATTATCGTGCGGCAAAAACCAAAATGGTCCTTGTGGATGCTTTGGATTGGTAACTAAAAAGAGATACCAGCTATATTTTCCCTCTTTAAATCCAAGTAGTGAAACATTTAAAGACTTTAGAACATTGTAGTTTCTTTTAATATCTGGATAATTTAAAAGATTATTTATACCCTCTTTTATAACTAAATTTGAAAAATTTGCATTTAATATCGACAAGAGAAACAGAGTAAAAAGAAAATATCTCATCTTTAATCTTTTTATTTGATTATATCATAAATTTTAAATATTAAAAAATAGCATAAGCAAGTTAAGTAAAAGTTTTTTATTTGCTTGGTATAATTATCCAATTTTATTTAAGGATGTAGTGTGAGTGAAGTAATTGGATATGTAAAAGATGGTGAAATTTTTGATACTCAAAGTGCAAATGAAGGAGAAGAGATACTTTTTGATAACTCTCCTAAAGCGCTCGAGATTATTCGCCACTCAGCGGCACACCTGATGGCGCAAGCTATTAAAGAGCTATACCCAGATACACAATTTTTTGTAGGGCCTGTGGTTGAAGAGGGGTTTTATTACGATTTTAGGACTCAAGAGAAAATTAGCGAAGCAGATTTAAAAAAGATAGAAAAGAAGATGAAAGAGCTCGCTAAAAAGGGCTATAAAATAGAAAAATATACCATTAGCAAAGATGAGGCTATTGAAAAGTTTAAAGATGATGACTTAAAACAAAAGGTTTTAGAGAATATTCCTGATAATGAAGTTAGTATTTACAAACAAGGAGATTTTGAAGATTTATGCCGAGGTCCTCATGTACCAGATACCAAAAAGCTATTTAATGTAAAGCTTACAAGAGTTGCAGGGGCATATCTTGGCGGTGATGAAAATGCAGAGATGCTAACTAGAATTTATGGGGTTGCTTTTGCTGATAAAGAGAGCCTAAAAGCACATATAACAATGCTTGAAGAGGCTAAAAAAAGAGACCATAGAAAGCTTGGGAATGAGTTGGAACTATTTATGTTTAGCGAAGAGGGAGGTGCTGGACTTCCATTTTGGCTACCAAAGGGGGCTAGACTTCGCTCTAAATTAGAAAAAATCTTATGGAAAGCTCACAGAATTAGAGGATATGAGCCTGTTCGTGGACCTGAGATTTTAAAATCTGATATGTGGTTAAAGAGTGGGCATTATGCTTGTTTTGGTGAAAATATGTATCTAACTACAATAGATGAGCAAGAGTATGGTCTTAAGCCAATGAACTGTATTGGTCATATTTTAATCTATAAAAATAGTACAAAAAGTTATCGTGATTTACCAATTAAATTTTTTGAGTATGGTGTGGTGCATCGTCATGAAAAGAGTGGTGTATTGCATGGACTTTTAAGAGTTAGAGAGTTTACTCAAGATGATGCTCATATTATTTGTACCCCAGAACAGATTAAAGATGTAGTTTTAGAGGTTGTTGAATTTGTAGATAGTGTTATGAAAAAATTTGGTTTTGAATACTCTATGGAGATTTCTACAAAACCTCAAAAAGCTATTGGTGATGATGAAGTTTGGGATATGGCAACAGAAGGTCTAAAAGAAGCACTAAAGAGCCGTAATCTACCTTTTGGTATAGATGAGGGTGGTGGCGCATTTTATGGACCAAAAATTGATGTTAAAATTACTGATGCAATTGGCAGAAAGTGGCAATGTGGAACCATTCAGGTTGATTTTAATCTACCTCAGCGCTTTGAGATGGAATATACAGATGAAAATAACGAAAAGAGACAGCCTGTTATGATACATCGTGCAATTTTGGGAAGCTTTGAGAGATTTATAGGCATTTTAACAGAACACTATGCAGGAGAGTTTCCATCATTTGTTGCACCAACTCAAGTAATTTTTGTGCCAATTAGTGAGGCTCATAGCAATTATGCTAGAGAGTTGGCAAAACAATTTGCACAAAAAGAGATAGATTGTGAGGTGTATGATAAAAATGACTCGCTTAATAAAAGAATACGCCTTGCAGAGAAGCAAAGAGTGCCATATGTTGCAATAGTTGGGGATGAAGAGATACAAAATAGCACAGTTGCAATAAGAGATAGAAGAAAAAAAGAGCAATATAATCTAAAAGCAGATGAATTTATGTTACAATTAGTAAAAGAAATTGAAGAAGGGGAAATTTGAGTAAGCATAACGCAAAAAAGAGTAAAAAAGATACTCCTCTAATGAATGAGAGTATCAATGCTAGTGAGTTAAGAGTAATTAGTGAAAAACATGGGCAGTTAGGCATAATGTCGAAGGAGGAGGCTTTACAAAAAGCTGATGATGAAGGTTTAGATTTAGTTTTAATATCACCAGATGCTAAGCCTCCTGTTGCAAAAATTATGGATTATGGTAAATATAAATACCAGCAAGAGAAAAAGAAAAAAGAGGCCAAAAAGAATCAAAAAAAGATTGATGTAAAAGAGGTTAAGTTTTCCTGTAAAATTGCTCAAAATGATATTGACTTTAAAGTGAAACATGCTAGAGAATTTTTAGAAAAAGATAAGCATGTTAAGTTAAGAGTATTTTTAAAAGGTCGTGAAATGGCGACTCCAGAGCTTGGAGTTGAAGTACTCAATAATATTTGGCCAATGCTTGAAGATATTGCAAACTTAGAGAGCCCTCCAAAACAAGAGGGGCGTTATATTAATATGTATCTTACTCCTAAAAAGAAGTAAATCTTCTTTTTAGTATTTAAAATTTTTTAGTAAGCACCATCTTTTTTAAGAACAACTTTAACAGTCTTTAACAATATTACTACATCAAGCCAAATAGACCAATTTACTACATACCATCTATCTGTTTTAATTCTATATTCATAATCTGTATCACTTCTTCCGCTAACCTGCCAAAGCCCTGTAATACCCGGTTTTACCATATAGTAGTACTCTGCATCCTCTTTATAGTATCTATCAATTTCATCTTTTATTACTGGTCTTGGACCTACAAAGTTCATATGTCCAGCTAACACATTTAAAATTTGAGGTAGCTCATCAAGTGAAGTTTTTCTTAAAAATTTGCCAACTTTTGTTACTCTTGGGTCATCTTTTAGTTTAAAGTTCCTCTCCCATTCTTCTTTAATTTTTGAATCTTTTTTAAGAAGTTCTTCAAGTCTCTCTTTTGCATCACTATACATACTTCTAAACTTTAGTACAGGAATTGTTTTTCCATTTTTACCAACCCTTTTATGAACAAAAAAAGCACTTCCTGGTGATTCTAACTTAATAGCAATAGCAATTATTAAAATTAAAGGCAAAAGTATTGGAAGCAAAAGCAGTACAAAAAAGTAGTTAAGCAGACTTTGCATTAAGCGTCTATGCCAACTTTTTAATCTATTTTGATAAACAATTAAATTTGTTCTTGTATTTGAGAGTTCATAAATATGTGAATGAGTTAAATCATACTCATCTAAAATTGGTGTAAAGATTACATTTTTTCTAATTTTAATCTCATTAGCAATAATCTCTTTTAGCTTACTAGCATCATCTTTTTTAGAGTTTATAAATATTGTTGAAAACTCACAATTTTTTTGTTCTATATAGCCTAAATAGTGGTTCCCATAAATCTCTTTTACTAAGAATGGATCATCACCATAAATTTTTGCTTTTTTAGACCAAATACCAATCTTATATAGAAAATTTTTGATAAAGAGTTTGCCTATTGGGATTAAAAATGCCATAAAGATAAAGCTAAAACCAATCAATAATCTTGAAAAATATTCAATATTTTTTGTCATTGCTAAATATGCAAAGGTTAAAATTGCCGCAAAAATTAGAGCTTTTAAGATTTTTCTAGTTTCATGCCAAAAATCATATCTATATGTATAAATACCCTCATAAGTAAAGAGTAAAATCACAATAATATATATTGGATAGAAAGTTAAATAGGTATTAACAGGTAAACCTTGATATGAGAGACCATTACCAAATGAGTTTCTTAATTGAAATGCCAAATATACAGATATTGCAATAATTAAAAAATCTAATAATATAAATATAAATTTAGCTATAAACTCTTTTACTGTATCGCCCATTATATACCTATTCTCGCTACTTTACTAAAAACTTTTAGTATTTAATGTAATTATATCCTCTTTTTATAAATTTAACATCTCATATATCATATCTTGGTATTTTTTTATATCCTCCTGGGAGTATTTACCCTCTTTAAACTTTTTATGAAAAAAAGCAAATTTTTTTAATTTTTTTATTGAAAAATCATCATTTAAAGTAGCTTTATATTTTATCTCTCTTTTTGCATGAGAACTATTTAATAGCATCTTTGCAAAACTAAGCGCTCTATTTAAAAAGATAAATCCAAAATTCTCATCTTCTATTGGACCAACCTCTATTTTTTCATTACCTAAAAATTTAATTTTACTAAGCTCTCCATATCCATAATTTGCACCAAAAAAGCCAATAGCACCACCAATTAAAGTACCTAAAAAGAAGCTATGTCCACCTACTGCTAAATCTATAAGCCCACCTGCTGTTGCACTTGTTAGTGTAGAGACTAAAAGAAGTTTCTCTTTACTTAACCCAAAAATCTCAAAAGACTCTTTTGAAAAAAGCTTATACTCAAAGTTTGAGCCCTCTATATCAAATAGACTATTTTTAAAATTTAGCATATCTTTAATACTATTAAAAAGCTCTTTTTCTATATTTTCTATATCTTTTTTAAACTCCTCTAAAAGCCTATTTTGATTATGTTTAAAAATATGCGAGCTTTTTGTAATCTTATAGCTAAGCACTTTAACAATAGCATTTGTAATTGTTTTTGATATCTCTTTTTTCTTTATATCTTGATACTCTTTTAAAAGTTTGATTGACTCTTTTAAATCACTGCTCCACATTGGTGCTACATGAGTTAGAGCTTCTAATAGCTCTATATGGTCACTAAAAGTAGCACTCATAGGATTAAAAGGCTTTACTACCCTAAAATATTGTCCTAAAATTGCATCCCACTCTTTTGTATAATCTTCATTACCAATATAGTTTAATATTGCCATAGATGGCTTAGCACAATATCTTAAAATCTCCATTTCTGCTTCAAACTCACTACTATAAGGTTTACTAGCATCTACAACATAAATTATCCCTCCACCATCCATAATAGGTTTTAAAAGCTCACACTCATCTTTAAACTTCTCATCATGAGAGTAGTTTTTTAAAAACTCCTCTACTCTTTTTGGACGCTCTTTTGCACTTGGGTTATTTTGACTTAATATTTTTAGTAATCTTCTTGGGCGCTGGAAGCCGGGTGTATCTACAAGCTCATAAAAGATTTTACCCCCTTTTTGAAGCTTGAAACTCCTGCTTTTTGTGGTTGTTCCTGGCTTATTGCTAATAGCTATTGTATCATCTAATGTAAGTGTTGATACTATCGAACTTTTGCCTTTATTAGGATGCCCTACTACTACAAATTTTGGATGGCTACTCATATATTACAACCTTTTATTTAATAACTAATTTTAACATATTAGAGATTACTTTATAGTAAGCACAAATTAGCTATTATTTTATCAATAAATTAAAAGGTTGCAAATTTATGAGCAAAGAGAAAAAAGATTTTTTACGAAAAATTGTAGAGCAAGATTTAAAAAGCGGTAAATATAAGCAAGTTGTTACGCGCTTTCCGCCAGAGCCCAACGGGTTTCCGCATATAGGGCATGCAAAATCTATCGTTTTGAATTTTGGTATCGCAAAAGAGTATAACGGAATTTGTAACTTAAGAATGGACGATACCAACCCCGAAACCGAAGATGCAAAATATGTAGAGGCTCTAAAAGATGCCGTAACTTGGCTTGGGTTTAAATGGAGCGGTGATGTTAAATATACCAGCGATTATTTCGAGCAACTTTATATCTGGGCGCAAGAGCTTATAAAAATGGGCAAAGCTTATGTAGATAGCTTAAGCGAAGATGAGATAAAAGAGTATAGAGGAACCGTTACTACGCCAGGGCGCAGAAGCAAGTATGCAAATAGAAGCGTAGAGGAGAATTTAGAGCTTTTAGAGCGTATGAAAAACGGCGAATTTAAAGAGGGCGAGCATGTTTTAAGAGCAAAAATTGAT
>CAZCOI010000179.1:0-24146 GCA_964500335.1 uncultured Nitratifractor sp. | reverse complement strand
GATTTATTTTCTGTAAGTTTTTCTAAAGCTTCAGTAATTGTTGTTTTACCAGAATTATTTTTACCTACTACTAGTGTAGTGGCTTTAGCAACATTGATATCATCTGATGTAAGACCATCTTTTTGGCTAACAAATTCAATTATATTATTTGTATCTCCGAATTTCCTAAAATTTGTTATTTTTAAACTTTTTAGGTACATTATTTTCCTTATTTATGACATAACTACTTATTCATGGGGACATTATAACTAAAGTTGGTATTGAATTCAATAGCAAATAGATAAAAAATATACTGTTAATAATGGGTTTTTGGTATTAAAATTAAGTTTTACTAAAATATCAGATAGTTTTGAAAAGGAGTTGTGCTATATGGTGGGGATAGTTTATTAAGAATTGACAAGCAAATGTATGCTGTATCTGATATAAGAAGAAACTTATAAACAGGGTTCTATTATAAAATTAGCATATTTTAAAAGTTTAAAAGGCATAAGATAAATAGAAGGAAAGTTTATTTATATTTTAACTCTTTTTTTCTTTTTTTAATATTTTTTATATGGCTTTTATATTTTGTAGAAAAATTATGAGTTCCTTGAGAGTTTTTCATAAAGTATAGATAGTTTGTATTAGCTGGTTTAATAGCGGAGATAATAGAATTTTTAGATACATTGCAAACTGGTTCTTTTGGAAGATTTTTAAATTTATAAGTATTATAACTGCTTTTATCATTCTTTATTCTTTGGGGTGTAATTTTTGTATGTGAGTATCTTCCATAATTTAATGTTCCATCCATTTGAAGACGCATTCTCTTTTGTAGTCTATTATATATTACAGAGGCAATTAGAGGCATCTCTTTTTTATTTGCCGCCTCTTTTTCTATTATCGAAGCAACAATAACTATTTTTTTCCAATCATCTTGATTAAAGTTTTTAAAGTATCTGTTAGATATTTTTTTATACTCTTTAAAACTGCTATTTATTAAAAATTTTATTGTATCTTTTTCTTTAAAATATATGGGAATATTGTAAGTATTTGCTAAGAAGTTTCCCTCTTTATAGATAGCTAAATTTTTATAAGCAATTGCAAGTTTATTTAGATTGTAGTTTAATTTAGTGCTTAAATCTTTTAAAATATAGTAGGTTGTTTCACCCGGAATTATTGTAAAAGGTGTGTAGTGGTTTGAATATGAGCCAATCTGTTTTAAAAACTTATATCTTGGAAGTCTTTTTTTATTAATATAGAGCCAACCTTTTTTAGGGTTTGTAGCAATATCTAAAAATATTTTATCTAAAAGATTGACACTATAGCCTTTATTTTTTAAAAAAGAGATAATTTTACTACTATTAGATGAAGGCAGTTTTATATTTTGTTTTGTATCAATTGGCATTAAAAAGTAAAAAAGGGTTGCTATTATAATAGCAAAAATTGTTGCTAATAATATCAATAGACTCTTTTTTATTATGCTACTCATTTCTAAGTACTGTTAATGTATCTGTTTTAGATGCTTTTATAGCTGGATAGATTGCAGATAAAATTACAATTATTGCAGTTCCAGCAATTATTGTTAAATAGTCACTCATTGGTAAATCTATTGGTAATTTTGAGGTTGCATATATATCTTCTGGTAAAGATATAATATTATAAGTTGTTAAAACCCAAATACCAAGTAATCCTAAAATGGTACCAATTAATATTCCTAGAAAGCCAATAATTAATCCTAAATAGAAAAATATTCTATTAATCTCTTTTGTAGTTGCACCAAGAGTTCTCATTAATGCTATTTCGCTTCTTCTACTCATTACTGTCATTAAAAGTGAAGATATAATATTTAAAGAGGCAACTAAAATAATAAGCAATAGTACTAAAAATAGTGCCTTTTTCTCCATTTGCATAGCTTCAAAAAAGCCACCATTTTGTTGCCACCAGCCCTCTATTCCTATATCTTGAGGCAAGATTGCTCTTATTTTGTCAATTAGTTTCATTGGCTCTTTTGTATAAATGTGAGCACCATCATATAAATTTGGCTCTTTTTTTAAGATTTTTTCAAATGCTTGATATGTTGTATATATTATTCCTTTATCATAAGAGGTTAAACCAGAATTAAAGGTAGAAATAACTTTAAATCTTTTTTGTAAAGGCATTGTACCAAATCCAGCGGCTTGTTGTTTTGAGAAAAATAGAGTAACTTTTTCTCCAACTTTTAAGCCCAAAGTTATAGCTAAATCATCACCAATAATTACGCTATATTTACTAATTTGTGTACCATTATAATCATTAAAAGCTTTTTTAAATATAGAATTTATTTTTGCTTCTTTATTAAAATCTATTCCATAAAGGATTGTTCCTTGAACACTATCAGCATTTTTTGCTATCACTTGTGTTGTATAGTAGGGGCTAATTATTAAATTTGGGAATTGCTCTTGTATTTTATTTATAGCAGTTAATGGAATACCTTTATTGTTATAAGCGATTAAAGTTAATGGATAGTTCATTGTAAAGAGTCTTTTTTTAAACTCTTTGTGAGTTCCATTTGTTACGCCGATTCCTATCATTAAAACCATTACACCCATAGCTATACCAAGAAGTGCTAACATAGCAGAGATAAAGATAAATGGATTATCTTTATCATATTTAAGGTAGTGTTTGATGAATTTAAATACAAACTTTTTGCTATAGGTTTGGTTCATTAAGCTAGTAATCCTTTTTTAGGTCCGCTTTTACCACAACAGTTTTTATATTTTAAACCACTACCACATGGGCAAGGGTCGTTTCTTTTTGGTTTTTTAGTATTGAGTTGCGGTTTGTTCTCTTCTTGCTCTATTTGATTTGTTTCATTTTGCTCTAAATTTTCTTGAGGCTTCTCATTTTGGTTATTTGGCTCTTCAAAGTTAAACTCTACTCTATGGATAAATTTAATAGATTCAATTTTAATTCTTTTAATTAAATCTTCAAATAGTCTATAACTCTCTTGTTTATACTCTGTTAGAGGGTCTTTTTGGTTATATCCTCTAAGCCCGATACCTGTTTTTAGGGTATCCATTTCGTATAGATGGTCTCTCCAAAGGTTATCTAATGTTTGAAGATATATAAGTTTTTCTATCTCTTTTCTTTGCTCACTATCAAAAACTTTCATTTTTTCTTCATAGAGTTCTTCTAAAATCTCTATAACTTTTTGTTTAATGTCATTTGGTTCTAAACCTTCTAAAATATCTTTAGGCAGAACTACACCACTAACCTCTGCAAGCTCTTTAATAAAGCAATCTAAATCAAAATCTTCGCTTGGTAAGCCTTCTATTATTTCACAATCTTCTAGTAAAAATCCAACTACTTCGTCTCTATTTTCTTTAATTTTAGCGCCAATATCGTAATCTTTATCTATAAGTTGGTCTCTAAATTTATATATTGCTTTTCTTTGGAAGTTTGCAACATCATCATACTCTAAAAGATGTTTTCTTGATTCATAATGCAAAGATTCTACTTTTTTTTGCGCGCTCTCTACGCTTCTTGTAACTAATTTTGAGTCTATATATTCACCCTCTTTTACGCCAATTCTATTCATAATATTTCTAATCTTCTCACCGCCAAAGATACGCAGTAAGTTATCATCTAAGCTTAAGAAGAATTGACTCTCTCCCGGGTCTCCTTGGCGTCCTGAACGACCTCTTAATTGGTTATCGATTCTTCTGCTTTCGTGTCTTTCTGTTCCAATTATTGCTAAGCCTCCAAGCTCTTTAACTTCATCGCTAAGTTTTATATCTACTCCACGACCTGCCATATTTGTAGCAACAGTAATTGCTCCTTTAGCACCAGCATTTTTAATAATTTCTGCTTCTTGTTCATGGTTTTTAGCATTTAATACATTATGTGGGAGTTTCTCTTTTTTTAATCTTTCATGAATTAGTTCACTCTTTTCAATAGAAGCAGTTCCTATAAGTACAGGTTGTCCTTTTGAGTGAAGCTCTTTAACTCTTTTTACAACAGCATCAAGTTTCTCTTTTTCTGTATTAAATATTAAATCGTTTTTATCTACTCTTTTTACAGGAACATTTGTAGGAATAGATATAACATCAAGTCCATAAATTTCGCTAAATTCAGTTGCTTCTGTTTGAGCAGTACCAGTCATTCCTGCTAATTTATCATATAATCTAAAGTAGTTTTGGTATGTTACTTCTGCTAAAGTTTGAGACTCTTCTTTAATTTCAACACCCTCTTTTGCCTCTAGTGCTTGGTGCAAACCTTCGCTAAATCTTCTACCTTCGCTTAATCTTCCTGTAAACTCATCTACTATAATTATTTCGCCATCTTTTACAACATAATCTACATCTTTTTCAAATAGATAATTTGCTTTTAGTGCTTGGTCAAGATGGTGAGTTAAAATTGCATTTTCTAGGCTATATAGGTTGCCTACACCAAATAGCTCTTCTGCTTTTTGCAAACCTTGCTCAGTTAGAGTGATTTGTTTATTTTTCTCATCTACAATAAAATCGCCTGTTGTTTTTTTGCTTTCGCCCGGTTTTGTAGGTAGTTCTTTGCCTTTTTCTAATTTTAATGCAATTTCATTTGCAACTTTGTACCACTTTTGGTCTCTTTGTGTTGGTCCAGAGATTATAAGAGGTGTTCTTGCCTCATCAATTAAAATAGAATCAACTTCATCCACTATTGCATAATAGTGACCTCTTTGAACTTTTTCTTCGAGACTTGTTTTCATATTGTCTCTTAAATAATCAAAACCAAACTCATTATTTGTGCCATATGTTATATCAGCAAGATATTGCTTCTTTCTTTCAAAATCATCATATATTTCGCCTGTTATGCACCCTGTAGTATAACCTAAAAATGAGTATAATTCACCCATCTCTTTTGCATCTCTTTTTGCTAGATAGTCATTTACAGTTACTAGGTGTACACCACGCCCTAGCATTGCATTAAGAGCTATTGGCAATGTAGCAACTAAAGTTTTACCTTCTCCTGTTTTCATCTCTGCTATATTGCCATCGTGAAGAACCATACCGCCAATTAACTGCACATCATAATGGCGCATATTTAATACTCTTTTACTTGCCTCTCTTGTGATTGCAAAAGAGTCATTTAGTACATCATCTAAACTTTTTTCTTTATTTAAAACACTCTCTTTTAAATCTAAAAATGCTTTTTGTAGCTCTTGGTCGCTTAGTTTTTCGTATTTTGCTTCAAGTGCGTTGATAGCTTTTGCTCTTTTTGCATATTTTTTTACTTTTCTATCATTAGCAGTTCCAAATATTTTAGTAATCATTAATTTATACCTTTAAACTTAACAAATATGAAATTTGGGTTATTTTATCTAAAATATGATTAATTAATGGTTTAAAGATAACCTTAACTTAATATAAATGTTAAATATATCCTAAAAATGGGATATTTTTTAAGTTTTATACTCAAAAAATTAAAATATTGCTTATTTTACTATCTCTTCACAAAAATATTGTAAAATTAGATAATCAAAAATAAAAGGTTTTATATGAAAAAGATTTTAGCTATATTTTTTTTATTATCAAGTTTACTTTTTTCGCAAGGTATATCGGTTCCTAAATCATTTATGGCAAATTTTACTCAAATTGTTAAAAATCCAAAGGGTAAAGTTATTAAGTATAGAGGTAAAATATTTTTTAATGCACCTAGTGAAACAAAGTGGATATATACTTCTCCTACAAAAAAAGAGGTATGTAGCAGTGGTAATAATTTGGTAGTAATAGACCATGATTTAGAGCAAGTTAGCTATTATAGCATAGATAAAGGTTTAAATTTAGCAAAAGTGCTAAATAGGGCAAAACTTCATAAAAATAGAACTTATGTAACTAAATATAAAAATAACTACTATACAATAGTTTTAAGTCCATCAGCTAAAATTGAACAAATTGCCTATAAAGATAATCTTGATAATCAGGTAAATATTATCTTTACAAATACAAAATATTATGATAAACTTTTGCCACCAACAAAATTTATATGTGCAAGACCTAAAGGTTATGATGCAGTATATTAAAGGGCAAATATGATAGAGATATGGCATAATAGTAGATGCTCTAAATCAAGAGCGGCATTTAACTATTTAAAAGATAGTAATATAGAATTTAAAACAAAAGAGTATCTAAAAGAGCCGCCAACAAAAGATGAGCTAAAAGATATCTTAAAAAAGTTAAATCTTAAACCAAGCCAATTAGTAAGAAAGAAAGAGGCTATATTTAAAGAGCTTAATTTAAAAGAGGCAAGCGAAGATGAACTATTAGAAGCTATGGTGGAGCATCCTAAGTTAATTGAAAGACCAATTGTTGTAAATGATAATTTAGCTGTAGTTGCAAGACCTTTAGATGAGATAGAGAAAGTAGTTAAAAATGTTAAGTAATTCAACAAACTTAGGTCCACTGCTTGGCTTTAATAATAAATTAACAAATGAATTTAGAGAGTTTGGAACTATAATAGAGTATAAGAGAGATACTACTATTTTTGATTCTGATGAGACACTAAAGTGGTTTTATATAATTATTAGTGGAAAAATAAAAGTTTATGAGATAAATTTTGAGACAAATAGAGAACAGACTCTTTATCTTTTAGTTAAGGGAGATATGTATGATTTAGTAACTTTACTTGATGGAATGGAACATAATTTAGCTGTAGATGTTTTAGAAGAGGGTAAAGTTATAAGGTTTCCTATAGATAAAGTAAGAGAGTGGATGAAGTTGTCAGTTGAGTTTGAACAGTTAATTTATAGATTTGTAGCTATGCAGATGAGAAATATAGAGAATTTAGCAATAGATTTATCTTTGCATGATACAAAAGAGAGATTGTTAAAACTTTTACTTAAAAATATAAATACAATTGAGAGTAGAGGAGTTGATTTATTAGATAAATTATCTCATACAGAGATAGCAAATTTAATAGGAACAGTAAGACATATTATAGATAGGCATTTAAAATCTTTAAAAGAAGATGGAATTATAGATGCAAAACATAGAAAAATAGAGTTAATTAATGCTCAAAAGGCATTAGATTTGCTAACTTCTTATAGTTAGCTTATATTATAATTATTTTTTAAGAGTAAAAGTATTATAATAACCCAACTACAAAATAACTACAATGTGAATCTCCACAAAGTAAGAGGATATATGAGCGATACAAAACAAAAAAACAACAATAACCAAAGAAAACATCAAAGAACACATATTCCTGTTGAAGGGTATAGTTTAGAAGGGCTTCAAGAGTTGCCATTAGAGAGATTAGTAGAGATTGCTAATGAGCTAAAAGTTGATAATCCAAATGAGTTTCAAAGAAAAGACCTTATTTTTGAGATATTAAAGTCTCAAGTTAGTCAGGGTGGATATATACTATATACTGGCATTTTAGAGATTATGCCAGATGGATATGGCTTTTTAAGGTCAATTGATAGTAACTTTGCAAATTCAAGTAGCGATACATATGTAAGCGCTACTCAGATTAAAAGATTTGCTTTGCGTAATGGAGATGTAATTACAGGGCAAGTTAGGCAACCAAAAGATCAAGAGAAGTATTATGCACTTTTAAAGATTGAAGCAATAAACTATATGCCAATTGAAGAGGCAAAAAAGAGACCTCTTTTTGATAACTTAACTCCACTATATCCAGATGAACAATTAAAGCTAGAGTATGATTCAAAGAAACTTACAGGGCGTGTGATTGATTTGTTTGCTCCTATTGGAAAAGGGCAGAGATCTTTAATAGTTGCACCTCCAAGAACAGGTAAAACAGAGCTTTTAAAAGAGATAGCTCATGGAATTACTAGCAATAATCCAGATGTAACTTTAATGGTATTGCTTGTAGATGAGAGACCAGAAGAGGTTACAGATATGCAACGCTCTGTAAAAGGAGAGGTTTATAGCTCTACTTTTGATTTACCAGCACAAAATCATGTAAGAACTGCTGAGATGGTAATAGAAAGGGCAAAAAGAAGAGTAGAAATGGGGCAAGATGTAGTAATATTATTAGATTCAATTACTCGTCTTGCTAGAGCTTATAATACTGTAACACCAAGCTCTGGAAAGGTTTTATCTGGTGGTGTAGATGCAAATGCATTGCATAAACCAAAAAGATTTTTTGGGGCGGCAAGAAATATTGAGTTTGGAGGCAGTTTAACAATTGTTGCAACTGCTCTTATTGATACTGGTTCTAAAATGGATGAGGTAATTTTTGAAGAGTTTAAAGGTACAGGTAACTCAGAAGTAGTATTAAGCAGGAATGTATCTGAAAAAAGAATTTATCCAGCTATTGATGTTTCAAAATCTGGAACTAGAAAAGAGGAGCTGTTGTTAGATTCAGAGATTATTCAAAAAGTTTGGGCAATTAGAAATGCAATGCAAGGCATGGAAGAGGTTGAAGCTCTTAAATTCTTATTTAAGAAGATGCAAGATACAAAAAGCAATGAAGAGTTTTTATCTATAATGAATGTTGGTGCTTAATGGTTGTAGGAGTTTTTGACTCTGGAGCTGGTGGATTAACAGTAGCAAAATCGCTACTTCAAAAGCCAATATTTGAAGATATTATATATTATGGGGATACTGCAAGAGTCCCTTATGGTACAAAAGATTCAAATACAATAATTAGATATGCTCTTGAAGCAATTGAATTTTTTAATAATTTTAATATTGATTGTTTAATAACAGCTTGTAATACAGTTAGCGCATATGCACTTCCAACAATGAGAGAAAAAGCAAAATATCCTGTATATGGTGTAATTGAGCCGGGTATTTTAGCTCTTAATAATAAGATTAAAAGTAAAGATTCAAATATTTTAATTATAGGTACAAGAGCTACAATTAATTCTAAAAATTATCAAAATTCACTTAAAAAGCTTGGTTATAAAAATATAACATCAATACAGACTGGAATGTTAGTTCCTATAGTAGAAGAGGGTATTTTAAAAGGTAGAGTACTTGAAGAGATGTTTAATTACTATTTTAAAGATATCTCTACTCCAGATGCAATAATATTAGGATGTACACACTTTCCTTTAATTGCAGATGAAATCTCAAAATATTTTAATAAAAAGCCTATATTGATTCATTCTGGTGATGCAATTGTAGAGTTTTTACACACTCAAGGATATAATAGTTTAGATAAAAAGCCTAGTATTAAAATTTATGCTTCTGATAATGTAGAGGCGCTTAGAAGCCTAGCTAAAGAGTGGTTATAGGTAATTTTTTAAAAAAATAACAACATTTTATCTTTAAAAAATCTTAAAAGTTTATATATTAATATGTTATAATATTAAAAAATATTTAAATGGAGTTGTTATGAAGTCTTTAAAAGTTCTTTTGCCTATTGTATTAGTCTCCTCTTTTTTGTATGCTATAGAAGATAACAATACTACACAAGATAGTTTTGAACCAGCTTCAAATAGTAGCAAGAATCCAAGGGAAGGATATATGCCAGAGCTTATAACACCAGATAATTTAAAGAGTGGTATATATGGAGGATTAGCTTTAAGTGGTGGTATTGTAAATTTTAGTGGTGTTGGTTTTAGTACTGATACTACTTCATTGGATTTATCTTTAATTACAGGCTATAATATAAATAGCTATCTTGCGACTGAAGGTAGAGCAACTATATCTATAGCTAATGATAATTCTATTGATTATAAAAAGTTCTCTTTATTTTTAAAACCTAAATATGAGGTAACTAATGGTTTAAATTTATATTCGCTTGTTGGTCTTGGTAAAGTATCTGCTAAGAGTATAAATTCTAATAAGACAGATTCATCTAAAACCTCTTTGCAGTTAGGTGTTGGAGCTGATTATAAATTAGATAACAATTTTAAGATATTTGCCGATTATGTATATTTAGGTAAAGATAAAAGTGCAAAATATAATGATAAACCAGCTTCATTAAAATCTGCTTCTATAACTACAGGTATATCTTACGATTTTTAATTAGTTTAGTCATTTAGACTAAACTTTTTTTAGTAAACTCTTGAAATTATTTCTTTTTTATAGTAAAATTCTCTAAAAATTTAGCAAATCAAAGGAGAATTTATATGGCTAAATATCAGTATCAAACAGAAGTTGGACAACTTTTACAATTAATGACTCACTCACTCTATTCAAATAGAGAGATATTTTTAAGAGAGTTAATATCTAATGCGAGTGATGCAATTGACAAATTTAACTATTTACATTTAACAGATGATAAATTTAAAAATGAGGAGTGGGAGCCTCAGATTAATATTAAGCTTGATAAAGATGATAACTCTATTGCTATATCAGATAATGGTATAGGAATGAATGAGAAAGATTTAATAGAAAATTTAGGAACAATTGCAAAAAGTGGAACAAAAGCTTTTTTAGAAGAGCTTCAAAAACAGAAAGATAAAAAGATTGATAGCAATTTAATTGGACAGTTTGGTGTTGGATTTTATTCTGTATTTATGGTTAGCGATTCTGTCGAGGTTATAAGCAAAAAAGCTGGTGAAGATAAAGCTTATAAATTTATAAGTGACGGAACAGGTGAGTTTGAAGTAAATGAGGTTGTAAAAGATGAACATGGAACTGTAATTTATATTAAGTTAAAAGATGATGCAAAAGAGTTTTTAGAACCTTATAAAATAAAAGAGATTGTAAAAAAATATTCAAATCATATACCATATAAAATTTATATAAATTATAAAGAGAGTATAAAAGATGAGGATGGTAAAGAGAGAGTAGAGAATAAAAAAGAGCTTGCTAATGAAGCTACAGCTCTTTGGACACTTCCAAAAAACGAAATTAAAGATGAAGAGTATATTGAATTTTATAAGACAAATTGGCATGATACACAAGAGCCATTAACTTGGGTACATACATTTGCAGAGGGTAGTTTAGAGTATAAAACACTTTTTTATATTCCAAAAAGTGCGCCAGCAGATATATTTAGAGCAGATTTTAAGCCTGGAGTTAAGCTATATATTAAAAGAGTATTTATAACAGATAATGAGAAAGAGCTATTGCCACTATATTTAAGATTTGTAAGAGGTATTATTGATAGTGAAGATTTACCATTAAATGTTAGTCGTGAGATTTTACAAGAAAATAGAGTTTTGGCAAATATTAAACAAGCTTCTGTAAAAAAGATTTTAAGTACAATTAAAAAGCTTAAAGATGAAGATTTTGATATATTTATAAAAGAGTATAATAAACTAATTAAAGAGGGAATTTATACAGATCATCTAAATAGAGATACGCTTTTAGAGATTGTAAGATATAAATCTAGTGCAGTTGATGGTTTAACATCTTTAAATGATTATATAGAAAGAGAGAAAGATAAAAAAGAGCGTAAAAAAGAGATATATTATATTATTGGAGATGATGAGAATATTTTAAGAAACTCTCCACTTTTAGAAGCATATAAAAAGAGTGATTTAGAGGTATTAATTTTAGATGATAAAGAGTTTGATGAGATTGTTACTCCATCAATTGGAGAGTATAAAGAGTGGAAGCTTGTAGATGTTTCTATGGTTGAGCCTCCAAGTATAAATGAGAATGAAGAGGAGCTAAAAGAGCTTCAAAAAGAGTATGAGAATTTAATTAAAGTTATAAAAGATACTTTAGGCGATAGTGTAAAAGATGTAAAAGTTACAACAAGATTAGAAGATAGTCCAAGTTGTGTAGTCCCTGATAGTTCTGATCCTATGGTTTCTATGAGACATATTTTTAAACAGATGGGGCAAGATGAGCCTGAATTACCTCTAATTTTAGAGATAAATGGTAAACATGAATTAATTAAAAAATTAAAAGATAGTAGTGATTTAGATTTAATTAAAGATAGCGCATGGATATTATTAGATAGTGCAAAATTGGCTGAGGGGTTAGAGCCAAAAGATAAAGTAGGATTTAGTAAAAGAGTATCAAAACTTCTAAGTAAAGTTATATAACTACCATACTTTGGAGATAAAATATTTTATTATCTCCAAAATTTCTTTTTTTTTACTTTGTTTGTCTCTTTTTTTTTACTGCGTTTTAGATAGAATAATAAAAAATAAAAGAGTAGATTATGGATTTAATTACAAAAATATATGGTTTTTCAAAAGAGAGAAAGGCTACAGTTGTTGCAACATTTACAGCAACATTTTTAGCACTTGTAAAATTGGTTATTGGTATTATGAGTGGTTCTGTTGCAGTACTTGCTAGTGCAATGGATTCTATTTTAGATACAGCAATATCAATATTTAACTTTTTTGCTATTAAAAAAGCAGAAGAGGATGCAAATGAACAATTTAATTATGGAAAAGGTAAAATTCAAGCAATTGCAGGTGTAATTGAAGGTGTTATTATTACTATTTCTGGTTTATATATTATATATGAAGGTATTATTAAACTTATTTATAAAAAAGAGACCAATATGCTTGGTGTCTCTGTAGTTGTTATGTTAATATCTATTGCGGTTACTTGGTTTTTGGTAAAATATTTAGAAAAAACAGCAAAAGAGACTGATAGTATTGTAGTAAAATCGGATGCTTTGCACTATAAAGCAGACCTTTTGAGTAATGGTGCGGTATTGGTTGCTCTGTTTTTAGTTTCAATTAGTGGATTTGATTTTATTGATGCACTGTTTGGTATAGCGATTGGTGGATATATTATATATTCAGCTTATGAGATTATAAAAGAGGGAGTTTTGGTTTTATTAGATAGATCTTTAGAACCTGAGATGGTAGCAAAAATTGGAGAGATAATCTCAAATACAAAAGAGATTAATGGTTATCATTGGTTAAAGACAAGAACAGATGGAACACATAATTTTGTAGAGGTGCATTTAGTATTAGACCCAGATATGAGTATATCTAAAGCACATGATATTGCAGAGGAGATTATAGAAAAAGTTGTAGCATTAGATAAGAAAAAAGGGTGGGTTATTACTCCTCATTTTGACCCTCATGATGATGAAGAGCTAAATATTCACTATTTTAAAGGTGATTTAGATAATGAGTAAAATTTACCTATGCTCTCCTAAGAGATATGAGGGAGTAGAGTATTTACCAATGATTGATTTTAGATTAATTGCTACAAATTTAGATTTAAGCTGGTGTGATACAATTTTGTTTAGTTCAAAACAAGCAGTTATTTATGCTGATATGTTAAATAGAGAGTGGAGAGATAAAAAAATTGTTGCTGTTGGTCCTGCCACTAAAGATATGGCATCAAAGCTTGGAGCAAAAGATATATATTATCCAAAAGAGTATTATGGAGAAGTTTTAGCAAATGATATATTAAAATTTTTCAAAGATAGAAAAATTCTTTACATACGCCCAAAAGTTGTATCTTTTGATTCTTATAGCTATCTAAAAAGGTACAATATCGAAGTTAAAGAGAGTATTATTTATGAGACAGTTTGCAAAAATTATAAAGATAAAGAGCTAGAAGAAGGGAGTATTATTATTTTTACATCTCCTTCTACAATAAAATGTTTTTTAAAAAATTTTAAATGGGATAGAAGTTTTAAAGCCGTTGTAATTGGGAAAAAGACACTGCAAAACTTACCTAGTTATATAAAAGCAGAGGTAGCAGATACCCAAACTATAAGCTCTTGTATCCAAAAAGCAAAAACTCTTTAATTTTTTGTAAATTTTTAACAATTTTATATAAAAATTTGGAAAAATTTGATATAATATAAATATAAATTAAAAAATAAAATTACTTTTAATTTTTAAAATTATTTTAATATTGCCTGAGTGGTTCGCCAAATTGCAAATGGGGTCCAACAGATAAACTTTAGGAGGACTAGTAGCTAAGCCTGTGAGAGGGTGGCTTCGTTTGAGCTAGACTGGTGTCAGCGAGAAGTTGCCCCCTAAGGGCTTACTCTCTCCTCCACCGTTGGCTTATTAGGGCCGACACTAGCAAACCTACGGCCACTCGGGTTGATTAAAATATTTAAATTTCTTCAAAATTCTACTTAGCTACTATCTATTTTTTACTTTAAATCTAATACAATGAGAAATATTTATACAACTAATAAGTATGTTTTAGGTTTATTAAGAGAAATAAACTATATATATATTTTGATTTAATATAATAAAATATTATTATGATTTTAATAATAATAATGTATAAAATAAACCCTATTTGATACTTATAATTATTTCAAATAGCAAACTCAATAGTTTTTAAAGAGTGTTATTTGATAGTAATTTTAGGTGTTGAGTTTGGGTTATTAAACTTTAAGGAATGGAGGTAAATATGGATAATCCTGATGTAATCTCGACAGATGTCGTGATTGTTGGTGCCGGACCTGCCGGTTTATCTGCGGCTATTACTTTAGCGGATAAACTAAAGAGCAGAGGAGAAGAGAAAAAAATTATGGTTATCGAAAAGGGTGCGGAAGTCGGTAGCCATAATTTATCGGGGGCTGTGATAGATCCTAAAATATTTAGCAAACTATTACCAAATACCGATTTAAGCGAAATTCCGTTAGATTCTAAAGTTATAGAAGATAAAACGGTGGTTTTAACTAAAGATAGTCACTACGCTTTGCCTTTTCATCCGCCTTATATGAATAATATAGGTTTATATAGCGCATCTATTACTAAATTGTGTAAATATTTGGCTAAAGTTGCGGAATCTAAAGGTGTGGAAGTTTATCCCGGATTTGCAGTAGAAGATGTTATATATAAAGATGGAAAAGTTGCCGGAGTTAAAACCAAAGATACTGGGATAGATCATAATGGAAATAGACTTAAAAATTATCAACCAGGAACCATAGTAGAGGCAAAAATTACAATTTTAGCCGAAGGAACAAGAGGTAGCGTTACTAAAAAAGTAATAAGAGCTCTTGATTTGGATGCGGGTAAAAACGAGCAGATTTACTCTTTGGGTGTAAAAGAGCTTTGGAGTGTTCCAGAAGGCAATATTAAAGCAGGCGAGGTTTACCATACTATGGGTTATCCGCTAAAGAATGGTTCGGAGTTCGGCGGAGGTTTTATTTACGGGCTTAAAGATAATAAAGTGGCTCTTGGTTTAGTTGTCGGATTAGATTATAAAGACCCGAGTTTCGATATACATGCGGCTATGCAGGTGTGGAAACAGCATCCGTTTGTATCTAAAATTTTAAAAGATGGTAAAATAGAAGAGTTCGGCGCAAAAACATTGCCTGAAGGCGGTTATTATGCAATGCCGAAATTCTATGATGATAATTTATTAATTGTAGGTGATAGTGCCGGATTTTTAACTACGGCAAGATTAAAAGGTATTCATTTGGCGATTGAATCTGGAATATTAGCTGCTCTTGCGGCGACAAAAGCGCTAATTAGCGGTGATACATCGGAGTCGGCTTTAAGTTTGTATGAAAAACTCTTTAAAGAGAGTAACGCATTTGAAGAGATGTATAGAGCAAGAAACTTTAGGCAAAGTTTTGCTAAAGGTATGGTAGTTGGCGCTATTAATTTTGCGGCCATTTTAGTAACTGGCGGAGCTGGAATTTTTGGAAGATTAAAAACTGAAAAAGATAGCGAGACTCTATTGGAGCCGAGCGAAATTGAAGTTCCGTTTAAAGAGAGATTTGCAGGTAAGTTGGAGTTTGATAAGGTTTTAACATTTGATAAAGTTACGGATGTATTTTACTCTAAAGCAAAGCATGACGAAGAGCAACCGTGCCATTTGGTAATTAATAATATGGAGAATTTTAAAAAGATTAATATAGAAAAATATGGTGCTCCGGAAGTTGCATTTTGTCCGGCTGAAGTTTATGAATTGCATACTGATAGAGAGGGCAATAAAGAGATAAGAATTCATGCGGAAAACTGTGTGCATTGTAAAACTTGCGATATTAAATCACCGGGGGCTGGAATTACTTGGAATGTTCCGTATGGCGGCGATGGCCCTGATTATTCACAAATGTAATAAGGAGGAGATAGTATATGACAATAATTAGTTTAATGAAACAAGTACCTCTTCCATCAGAGATGAGAATGGGTGAAGATGGTTTAATGGATAGAACCAAAGCCAAATCTATTATTAATGTTGATTGTAGTTACGCTTTAGAGGCAGGCTTGCAATTTAAAGCCCAAAATCCGGATGCGAAATTAATAGTTTGTTCGATGGGACCTCCGTCGTTTGAAGAGTCTTTGAAAAAAGCGCTTGCTATGGGATATGATGAAGCGTATCTATTAAGCGATAGAAGACTTGGCGGTTCGGATACTTATGCTACGGGACTTGCGCTTTCGACTTTATTAAAACATTTGGGGTTTGGTAAGGGCATGGATGAAGATTTCGTTATAGTTGCCGGACGCCAAACAAGTGACGGTGATACAGCGCATGTTCCTTCGCAAGTGGCTGAAAATATGCATATTCCTCAAGCTACATTCGTTGAGGTTGCAAATTTTGTAGATGGTAAAATTGAAGCAAAAAGAATAATTGAAGGCGGTTATCAGATGATGAGATTGCCTTTGCCTTGTACTCTTTCGTTTACGCCTACGGGAATTCCGCCAAGAAGACCGAGTTTAAGTGGAGCGGTAAAAGCTAAAAAAACTAAAATTAATATGCTAAATATTGACGATATTAATTTAAGCGATGAAAAAATCGGATTAAGTGGAAGCCCGACAATTGTTGCGAAAGTTCAAAATATTAAGAGCGAAAGAGCACCTGTTAAGATGAGCCAAGGGCATAACGAAAAAGAGTTGGTTGATTCTTTGGTTGTGAATTTTAAA
Organism: uncultured Nitratifractor sp.; assembly: GCA_964500335.1. Taxonomy (GTDB): domain Bacteria; phylum Campylobacterota; class Campylobacteria; order Campylobacterales; family Sulfurovaceae; genus JAADEQ01. The sequence goes on along the minus strand of CAZCOI010000179.1, from coordinate 7,471 downwards.
GCTGGTAAAAATGTTTTGGAGAAAAAAGAGAAAAAGGCTAAAAAAGCGCCTAAAAGACCGGAGGGCTTTGAAGAGGTCGATTTTAGAAACGGAGCGAGCGGAATTTTAACTTGGGCCGAAGTTGTAAATGGCAAAATTTCTCAACCCTCTTTAGAGTTGCTAACTCCGGCAAGAGAGTTGGCTAACTCTTTAGAAGAGGGCACTAAAGTTATGACTCTTTTAATCGGAAAAGATGTTAAAGATTTGGCAAAAGATTTGATTGCTCACGGAAGTGATGAGGTAATTGTTGTAGAAGATGATAGATTAGAAGAGTATCAAATATTGCCGTTTGCAGAGATTTTTACACAAGTTATTAAAGAGAAAAATCCAGAAATTGCGCTATTTGCGGCAACAACTGCTGGTAGAGAGTTAGCGCCAAGAATCGGTGTTAAAACAGATAGTGGAGTAACAGCAGATTGTACGGCTCTTGAGATTGGTGAGCATATTAATAGAAAAGAGAAAAAGATTTATGCGCCTATTTTAGAGAGTAGAAGACCAACTTACGGAGAGAGTAAGTTAGCAACAATTTTAGGTTTTGTTTGTCCTCAAATTTCTACCGCAAGAGCGGGAACTTTCGAAGTGCCAACTCCTGATGAGAGCAGAGAAGGGGAAGTTACAGAGTTTAAACCGACTTTAAGCGATGATGTTTTTATTACAGAAATTATAGAGACTGTAAGAGGCGAGGGCGGATTACAAAGCTTATTTGATGCCGATATTATTGTAGCTGGCGGTAGAGGTGCTACAAGTGATGAGTTAAATTTAATTAAAGAATTAACAAAAGCTCTAAATGAGCAAGGAGTAAAAGCGGAGTGGGCTTGTAGCAGACCGGTTGTTGATGAAGGTATTGCAGAATATGCAAGACAAATCGGGCAAACTGGAAAAACTGTTAGACCAAAAGTCTATATTGCGGTCGGAATTAGCGGAGCGGTTCAGCATATTGCCGGTATTAAAGAGTCTGAAACAATTGTTGCGATTAACCATAATGCCAAAGAGTCTATTTTTAATAATGCAGATTTTGGGATTGTAGGTGAGTATGAAGATATTTTACCAGAACTTATAGAAAAAGTAAAAAGTGGCTTTACATTTGGGGTGGAAGTAAACAAATAAGGAGTGGATATGGTAGGTAGAAAAGTCGGAATTATAGGAGCTGGAGCTGTTGGAGCGAGCGCGGCGTATGCGCTTGCATTAAGCGGGACTTGTCATGAGATTTTACTTTATGATATTGTTCCAGAAATTGCAATAGGAAAAGCGATAGATATTGCGCAATCAACAAACTATGCGCCAAGAGGAACGGTAGTAAGAGCCGCAATTAAACCTGAAGATGTAAAAGATTGTGATGTTGTGGTAATTACTGCCGGGGTTCCGAGAAAAAAAGAGATGACAAGAGCCGATTTGCTAAATATTAATGCAAATATAGTAAAAGAGGTTAGCCAAAATATTAAAAAATACTCTCCAAATGCCATAATTCTATGTGTATCGAACCCTCTTGATGTAATGACTTATGTTGTTCATAAAATTACAGGATGGGAGAGAAATAGAGTTATTGGTATGGGTGGCGCGCTTGATAGTGCGAGAATGGCGTATCAAATTTATCAAAAGGTAGGTTTTGGCGCGGCGCAAACAAGAGCTATGGTAATTGGAGATCATGGCGAGAATATGGTTCCATATCCTGAAATTACAAATGTCGGCGGTGTTCCTTTAACTCAAATTGTATCTAAAGAAGATTTAGAAGAGATTATTGCAAAAACTAAAGATGGAGGCGCCGAGATTGTAAAATATTTAAAAACTTCTGCATTTTATGCACCGGGCCGTGCAATTTCTGCAATGGTAGAATCTATTTTAAGCGATGAAGAAAAAGTTATTCCAAGCTGTGCTATGCTTAATGGAGAGTATGGGTATGAAGATGTAACCGTTGGTGTTCCTTGTGTAATTGGAGCAAGCGGAATTAAAAAAATAATCGAGCTTGATTTGGATGAAGAGACAAAAGCGAAATTTGCAAAATCTGTTGAATCTATTAAAAGCGGTATTAAAATTTTAGAAGATAGCGGATTTTTCGATTCGTAAACTTATATAAATTAGGTGGCCCTCCACCTAAAAAAGCTTAAAACTTTCAATAATTGCTACTATAATATCAATATGAAAATTATAAATTTACTATTTATATTAACTATTTCTCTTTTTTCTCTTGAGTTAAAGATTGCCTCTTATAATGTGGATAACCTTTTTGATGATATAGATAATGGCACTGAGTATAAAGAGTATAAATTAAATAGGCATAATTGGAATAGTATAACTTTTAAAAAGAAAGTTAAAAATATTACAAAGGTTATTTGTGAATTAAATGCTGATGTAGTTGGTTTGCAAGAGATTGAAAATAAAAGAGCTTTAGAGGTTTTGCAAAATAGTCTAAATAGAGCGGGGTGTAAATATAGATATAGTGCTATTACAAATAAAAGGGGTTCTTCTATACAAGTAGCACTTTTATCTAAAATCAAGATTAAGAAGAGTTCATATATAAGGGTTAGTAATTTTAAAAGAGATAGAGATATTTTAGATGTAGTATTAGATACCAAACCAAAACTTAGAATTTTTGTAAATCATTGGAGGTCTAAAAGAGCTTCAGAGAGTCAGAGGCTAAAGTATGCTAAAGCTTTAGTTAAATATATTTCAAAGTTACCAAAAGATAGTGAATATATTATATTGGGAGATTTTAATAGCCAATATAATGAATGTGTTAATTTAGAAGATAAATTTAATGATACAAATAACAGTTGTGGAATAGATACTATTTTAAAAACATATTATAAAGGAAGTTTAATAGGTGTAGATGATAGCGTTCCTTTTGGATATCATTATAATTTATGGAGTGAGTTAGAACCACATAGTAGATGGAGCCACAGTTTTTATGGATTAAAGGGTGCAATTGATTCGATAATTATTCCTCCTAGCCTAATTGATAAAAAAGGGTGGTATTATAAGAGAGGCTCTTTTAATGTCTTTAAAAAAAGATTTTTATTTAAAAATAGAAGAATTTTTAGATGGGAATATAGACATTTAAAGCATACAGGTTATGGATATTCGGATCATTTACCAATATATGCAATTTTTAGTAATAATGCAAAAGAGGAGTCAAAAGATAAATATGAGACTTTTTTAGATAAATTTTGGAGACTTTTTATACCAAAAAAAGAGGAGAATAGTAAAAAGATTTTAAATAAAACAAAAAAAAATCATATAACTAAAAAGGATGTTTTTATTAATGATTTAGCAAAAATTAAATCTTTAGATTATAAAGTTTTATTAAAAGAGGCGTGTGTTGTATTTAAAAGAGGAGATATAGGAGTAATAAAAAGCTCAATTGACTCTAAGCCAATTACACTATATAAATGTGCAGAGCCTTTGAAAGAGGGGAAATGTTATAATTTAGAAGTTTTAAAAAAAATAAGATATTTTAAAATAGATGAGATAACTCAATTTAAAATAAAAAAGGTATTAAAGAGTATTAATGCAGATAGTTATATTAAAGAGTTTAATATAGATAAACTTGATAGCTATATAATTGGAGATATAGTTAAAAATATAAGAGGTATTTATAAAAATAGATATTTAAAAATTAACAATACAAAAATTAGGCTTTTTTCTAAAGTTAAAACAAGAGGTTTATTTAAAAAGAACTCAAAACTATACATAAAAAAAGCTCAAATTGGGTATTATAAGGGCGAAAAAGAGCTTATTGTTTACTCTTTAAAAGATATAGTTAAGGAATAGAGATGGAGTATTATAGTTGGATTTTAGCATTTCATGTAATGAGTTTTATTAGCTGGATGGCCATGCTTTTTTATCAGCCAAGACTTTATGTATATCATAGTGAGAATGCAGATAATAAAGGCTTTGTTGAGGTTGTGCAGATTCAAGAGTATAAATTAATAAAATATATTGGAAATCCAGCAATGTGGGCTACAATATTAAGCGGTGGTACAATGATTTATTTAAATCCTGCTTATTTAACACAAGGGTGGATGATAGCTAAATTGATATTTCTCTCTTTTTTGATTGCTTATCATTACTCTTTAGAGAGTCATAGAAAAAAATTGAAAGATAATCCTAGTTATAGACCAGGAAAGTTTTATAGGTTTTATAATGAAGTTCCTACACTTTTAATGATAGGAATTGTTATTTTTGTAGTTGTTAAACCATTTTAAGATAAAATTGCATAACTAAAATAAGGAAATATTTGTATGAGTGGTATAGTTGATATAAGTTGTAATAATTTAGATGAGAGTTTTGAGTTTGGTAAAGTAGCAAAACAAGCTGATGGTGCTGTATGGTATAAGCAGGGTAAAGCTGTACTTTTAGCAACTGTTACAGTAGATAAAAAGAGTTCTAGTAGTGAAGATTTTTTACCTCTTACCGTTCAATATTTAGAGAAGTCTTATGCGGCGGCAAAGATACCTGGAGGTTTTATTAAGAGAGAGTCAAAACCAAGTGATTTTGAAACTTTAACTTCAAGAATTATAGATAGAGCTTTACGCCCTCTATTTCCAAAAGGTTTTTCTAATGAGGTTGTAATTAATGTTACGGTATTAAGTAGCGATTCAAATGTTGATTTGCAAGTTGCCGCTTTGCATGCGGCTAATGCAGCTTTGGTTGTTTCATCTTTACCAATTGAAAAATCAATTGCGGCAATTAGAGTGGCTAAATTGGATGGAGATGTTAAATTTAATCCAACTTTAAAAGAGCTTGATAATTCGACTTTAGATTTACTTGTTGTTGGAAGCAATAAAGATATTGCAATGATAGAGATGAGAGCAATATCTTCTAAAGAGGATGGAGAGCATTTAGTAAATGAGCTTAATAAAGATGAGTTAATTAATATATTAAAAGATGTAACAGTTGCAATTAATGAAGCTTCTAATAACTATTTAGAGAAGTTTAAAGAGTATAAATCTAAAGATATTTTAACAATTAATTATAAAGAGGTTAAAAAAGATTTAGAAGATTATATTATTAAAAACTATACTGCTAATTTAGAAGATGCAATTAATCATATAGCAAAGAGTGAAAGAAGTGATGCTTTAGATAATTTATTAGAAGAGATAGAAGAGAGTATTGAGAAGTCTAATGAGCTTGAGTATGATATATTAGAGGTTAAAGATGCTTTTGAAAAGGTGGTAAGAGATAAAGTTAGAGGAATGCTCTTAGATGGTAAACGCTTAGATAAAAGAGCATTAGATGAGATAAGAGAGATAACAATAGAGACAAATTTATTACCATCTGTACATGGCTCTACACTTTTTACCAGAGGTCAAACTCAGGCTTTAGTTACAGCAACTTTAGGTAATAATAAAGATGCTCAGATGTATGAGCTTTTGACTAGCTCAACAGCTTTAAATGAAAATTTTATGGTTCATTATAATTTTCCTCCATATTCAGTAGGAGAAGCAAGAGCTATTGGCGCTCCAAGCAGAAGAGAGTTGGGTCATGGAAATTTAGCAAAAAGAGCACTTGAACCTACAGTAATTTTAGAGCAAAATGAGACTGTTAGGCTAGTTTCGGAGATTTTAGAGAGTAATGGCTCTTCATCTATGGCAACAGTATGTGGAGGCTCTTTAGCATTATGTAGTGCAGATGTTAAAGTGGCAAAATTAACTTCTGGTATTGCTATGGGAGTAGTGGTTAAAAATAGTGATGAGTATGTTATCTTAACAGATATTATGGGGGCTGAAGATCATTATGGAGATATGGATTTAAAAGTTGCAGGCACTAAAGATGGAATAACTGCAATGCAACTTGATATTAAATTAGATGGATTAGATTTAGATATTTTAAATAGAGCATTAATTCAAGCCACAAAAGGTTTAGAGCATATTTTAGATATTATGGAAGATGCTAAAGATAAGATTGTTCCTAGTGGAGCTTTGCCATCTTTAATAACTTTTGAAGTCGATTCATCTACTATTCCTGTAATTATAGGGAAAGGTGGCTCTACAATTAGAGATATTATTGAAAAATTCTCTGTAAATATCGATTTGAATAGAGATTTAGGTTTAGTTAAAATTAGTGGAGATAATTTAGAGAATTTAGAGAAGGCAAAAGAGTATATTTTGGATTTAGTTGCAAAAGAGTCTAAACCTGTATCTAAATATGAGATTGGCAAAGTATATAAAGGTGTGATTAAAAAGAGTGTAGATTTTGGCTTTTTTGTAGAGATGCCAGATGGATATGATGCTTTATTGCATAACTCTAAAGTTCCATCTTCTCTTCTTGGAACATTGAGTGAGGGTGATGAGGTGGAGGTTAAGGTTATCTCTCAAAAAGATAAAAGAGTTGAATTAAGTATTATATAAAAGCAAAGATAGTTATTAAAACTATCTAACTCCAAATTTAATCAAATCGTGTTTTGCAAAAGGCATATAACTTTTTCTTGTAATTACAATTTTTGTATCTCCAATTTTTGCCCAGTTATATATAACAGGAATATCTTTTGGCGCAATATGAATACAGCCATGAGACATCCAGTTTACACTACCCATATGTAGTGCATGACCTCTTGGAGTAAAAAATATTGCAAAATCCATATTATTTACACCATCTTCATCTGGATATGCTTTTGACATATAGCGTCTTTGTTTTCTTAAAACTGTATATATTCCGCTTGGAGTTTTATAATCATCTGCACCAGATGTAATAACTCCACTCCACCATACAATTCCATCTCTATCTACAGCATAAAATCTTCCATCGCTTCCTGGTTCTCTAACTGAGACAACTATAAACTCTTGACCTTTTAAATCTACTTCTCTAATAAATGAGCCATCTTTACTTATAATTCTAAATTTTGTTTTACTAATAGGCTCTACAATATTTGCATTTAAAAAAGCTGAAAAAAGAAAACCAATTAAAAGAAGAAGTTTTATTTTAGATTTCATATATTTACCTTTTGAAATAACTTTAAAAAAGATTGTATCAAAAAAAACTTATTGTTTATATAATTTTAACAATATTTAATGTATAATTTTGACGCTTTTAGATGATAAGTAGGGATACGCAAGCCGAACGGATCTAAATGCAAGTCTAATGGACTATAAACATTATATAAAAAGGATTTTAGATGAAAAAGTTTTTCTTACTTTTCTTAGCACTTGGTGCTTTTGCATTTGCTGGTGAAGCAGGTGGTAGTGATATGATTAAGGCTTATTCAGTAGTAGCGGCTGGTGTAGGTCTTGGTCTTGCGGCTCTCGGTGGTGCACTTGGTATTGGAAAAACAGCGGCGGCTACAATTGCTGATACTGCTAGAAACCCAGGTCTTGGGAGTAAATTAATGACTACAATGTTCATTGCTTTAGCGATGATTGAGGCGCAGGTTATCTATACTCTAGTTATTGCGTTAATTGCACTTTACTCTAACCCTTTCTTATAATAGAGAATTTAA
>CAZCOI010000178.1:0-1542 GCA_964500335.1 uncultured Nitratifractor sp. | reverse complement strand
CTATTACACTCATCTTTACTTTTTGCATGCACCATTGCAAAGATATTATACCGCCACTCAGGAAAGCTTGGTCTTAAGTAGCAGTGACTTACTGCACTAAAGCTTGCTAGCTCTTTGCCAATAGCCTCTGCTTTCTCATTTGGAACCTCCCAAACACTCATTGCATTTGCTCCAAAACCAGCCTTTCTATGATTTAAAATTGCTGCAAAACGGCGCATTACACCACTCTCTTTAAGCTCGTTTGCAATATTAAAAAACTCATCATAGCTCATATTCAAAAGCTCAATAGAGCGTTTAAAAGGCTCGCTAACTACTGCAATATCTTTTTGCAACTCTTTAATAACATCTATATGTTTTTTGGTTAGCTCTATCTCTTTGAATGCTCTTTTTTTAACCTTCTCTTTTTTGGCAGCTTTGCCTGTGGTATCCATCTTTACAGCAATTTTAAACATCTTTATAGTTGGCAAGATAAGCGCCTCTTTTGCACCACTTCTTCTTTTTAAAATCTCTACACTCTCTTCTAAACTCAAACTAGAATCTGGCGCAACAGCTAGTGTAAACCATATATTAAACTCATTATCTCTTAGATAGTTATGGCTAACACCAGGGTGAGCATTTATAACCTTTGCAGCACTGTCGATAAACTCGCTACTTACCTTAAAAGCAACCAGTGAGCTTTTATACCCCAATCTTTTTGTATCAAAAATTGCAGAGGTTTGTCTAATTATCTTATTCTCTTTATTTTTCTTAATAATATTTATAACTTCATCTTCCCTAATATCTAACTTTTTAGCAAGATCTTCAAATGGTCTCTCTACTAAAGGAAAGTCTGTTTGTATTTTATATAATATCTCATTTTCAAGCTCTTTTTTATCCATATTAACCCTTTAGCAAATTTTCCAATTGCTAAATGTTTCAAATTTTATTTCGTAAATTATTTTAGGAGAACTATATGAAAACAATCGTCACACCATCTAGCAATTGGATAGCACCATTATATACTCTTTATAACTAAATATAATTGATATCTATCAAAAAAGGTATTATTACTCTATTTTGTAATCTACCAACTCTCCATTTAGTGTTTTTAAAAACTCTACAACATCATTAATCTGCTCTTTATCAAACTCATCTCCTAGCTGATATTTGCTCATTATTCTAACTACCTCTTTTAAATCCTTCTCTATACCGTTATGAAAATATGGTGCTGTTTTTTCAATATTTCTAAGTGTTGGGACTCTAAATTTTTGCGTTCCTGCCGCTCCTAAAAATCCACCAATATTCTCAAATGGATATGGGCTATCTTTTATCTTTAAATCTGGGTTAAAAACCATTCCTAAATAGTCTTCAAAATAGAAGTGTAGAGGAAACTTTTGCATAGTCTCGCCTCCTACACTCATCCCACTATGACACCCTTTGCAACCTTTTGTTAAAAATAGTGTCATTCCTCTTTTTGCCTTTTGGCTAATTGCACTATTATCGCCATCTAAAAATCTATCATATGCGCCATATGTAATTAGAGTTCTCTCATACGCTCCAATT
>CAZCOI010000177.1:0-10513 GCA_964500335.1 uncultured Nitratifractor sp. | reverse complement strand
TATTTTTAAAAAAGAGTTAAAACAAGCATTTTATAAAAAGAGTTTAAGAGGTAGATACAAAATTTTTGCCAAAATTAGAGGATATAGCAAAAACTTCAATGCAAAAAGCCATAAATTCAGATTAGATATAGATTATAAAGTATATTATTTTGATAAGTTGGTAGTAAATGCTAATTGGGATTTAATAGACTCTATTAGCATTAGCATAGCTAACAAAAGCCAAGCAAAAAGAGCAATTATCAAGATGCTATTTAGAAATATAGCTAACAAAATTGCAAAAAGCACAAAAGAGAGAGTTAAAAATAAAATTAATAGAAGTTTTGGCATAGTAACGCTTTGCCCAAATAGAGGATTTGATTTTGATAGTGCAAAAAAGGTTTATAGTAAAAGTGAAGCTGATATCTATTATACCAATTTTATGAATTGGGAAGATAAGTTTATGATGGACTTTAATATTAAATATAAAAGATTGCAAAATGTTAGATGGCGCTATATAGATAGATTTTATATAAATAGATACAACAAGCTAATATCTATGCTAATTATTGATGATGAACTACATTTAAGAGATACATTTGTTTTTAAAACCAATAGATTAAGAAGAGGAAAATTTAAAATAATTGGCTTTAGCGATAATAAAAGATGTATAAAACTTAAGTGGAAAATATTTAGATAACTCTTATAATTTTTTGCTATAGTTTTACTAAAAAAAGGTGGGCTATGGATAAGATAAAAGTAGGTGTGGTGACTACGAGTGATAGGGCAAGTGCTGGGATTTATGAAGATATTTCGGGTAAAGCGATAATGGATACGATAAATAGCTATTTGTTAAATGAAGTCGAATATATTTATAGATGTATTCCAGATGAACAAAAAATTATAGAAGATACACTTTTGGAGTTAGCTAATGAGTATGAGTGTGATTTAATAGTTACAACTGGTGGTACAGGCCCAGCACCAAGAGATGTTACACCAGAAGCTACCGAGGCGGTTTGTTCTAAAATGCTTCCGGGGTTTGGAGAACAGATGAGAGCAGTTAGTTTAAAATATGTTCCAACTGCTATTCTTTCAAGACAAAGTGCCGGAATTTGTGAGAGTAGCTTAATTGTAAATTTACCAGGTAAACCAAAATCTATAAAAGAGTGTTTGGATGCAGTTTTTCCAGCAATTCCATATTGTATTGATTTAATAGGCGGCTCTTACATGGAAGCTAATGACGATGTTATAAAAATCTTTAGACCAAAGAGCAACTAATGGATATTAAATTTATTGAAGATAAATTTGATGAGATTTTTAAAGAGCTTGAGCGCGAAGTTTTAGAGGTTTTGCATAATCAAAGTTTAGATAAAAAGCAGACCAATTTAAGAGTAAAGCCTTTAACTTCAACCAAAAAGATACTTTTAAATGCACTTGAGAGTATAAAGATGGTAGATAAGATATCACAAGAGGAGATAAAAAAGGGTTAAAGATGCATTTGCATCTTTAGTTTTGGCAATATTTTGCTAAAGTTCCCTCTTTTACAGCTTTGAAACTCTCTTCGCCTACAAGCTGACGAACAATCTCTAGTGCAAAACAAATTGCTGTTCCTGGACCTTGAGAAGTTATAACTTTATCATCTACTACAACTATTTCATCTACTCTATCTTCGGGTCTAATTTGCTCTTCTACACTTGGATAACAAGTATATTTTTTGCTTAAAACCCCAGCAACATGCAATGCATAAGGTGCCGCACACATTGCCGCTACCCATTTACCACTATTTTTAAAATCTTTTATAGTTTTTTGAGCTAGTTGATTTTCTGCTAAACGGTTTGTACCACCCCAGCCACCTGGCAATACTACAATATCATACTCTTGTACAAGTGCAGTTTTTAGAGGAACATCAGCTTCAACTGTTATGCCATTAGCTCCAACTACTAAATTTGTTGCAAATTCATCATCTAAATAAGCACTTTGTGTATCAACTCCGCCTCTTCTTAGAATATCTATAATTGTAACAGCTTCAATCTCTTCAAAACCTTCTGCTAATAATACTAATGCTTTTGCCATAATATCTCCTTTTAAATACTTTTGTGTGGGTCATCTTGAATATAGTGTCTCCAAATTAGCTTACCGCCACCTAAAATATGAAAATGAAGATGATTAACCTCTTGTCCGCCATCACTACCTATATTTGTAATTAGGCGATAACCACTCTCATCTAACCCAAGTTTTTTAGCTACTTCTTGGATAAATGGAGTCATTTTAGCCATAACTTCTGCTGGTGTTTCTTTAAAAGAGTCTATATGCTCTTTTGGAATAACCAAAACATGTATTGGCGCGGCTGGATTGATATCGTGAAAAGCTAAAAAGTCATCATTTTCTAAGATTTTATTGCTTGGAATTTCTCCATTTACTATTTTACAAAATATACACATGCTTAACCTCTAATTTTTTAGAAAAATTATAGCATAATTTTTGCAATGCTAAAGTGCTTTTAGGTACAATATCGCAATTAAAATATAAAAAGAGGTCAAATTGGAAGAGTTAAGTAAAAAAATTGAAAATTGTGCCAATTTAGATGATTTAGAGATTGTAAGGGTTGAGATTTTTGGGAAAAAGGGTATCTTATCAAAAGAGTTTGCTAAATTAAAAGATATTCCTGCCGAAGAGAAAAAGGATTTTGCAAAATCTTTAAATGATAAAAAAGTTGCTTTAAATAAAATTTTTGAGCAAAAAAGAGCAGAGCTTGAGCAGATTGCTTTGCAAGAGAGACTTGAGAGTGAAAAGATAGATATCTCTTTATATGGATATGAGGCTACAAAAGGGGCTTTGCATCCTGTAAAAGATGTAATGGATAAGATAATTGATTATTTTGTAGCACTTAATTTTTCTGTTGAGAGCGGACCATTAGTAGAGAATGATTTTAATAACTTTGAGGCTCTTAATTTGCCTAAAAATCATCCTGCTAGAGAGATGCAAGATACTTTTTTCTTTAAAGATGGGAATTTATTAAGAACTCACACTTCACCTGTTCAGATTAGAACAATGCTAAAGCAAGAGCCTCCAATTAGGATGATTGCACCAGGAGCTGTTTTTAGAAGAGATTATGATTTAACTCATACACCAATGTTTCATCAAGTAGAGGGGCTTTTGGTTGATAAAAAAGGTGTTGTTAGTTTTGCCAATTTAAAATATATTTTAACGGACTTTTTACACTATATGTTTGGTGATGTAGATGTTAGATTTAGACCAAGCTTTTTCCCATTTACCGAGCCTAGTTCTGAGGTAGATATTAGTTGTATTTTTTGTGAAGGTAAGGGTTGTAGAGTCTGTTCTCATACAGGTTGGCTAGAGGTACTTGGCAGTGGTGTTGTAGATCCTAATGTATTTAAAGCTGTTGGTTATGAGGATGTTAGTGGTTATGCTTTTGGGCTTGGAGTTGAGAGATTTGCAATGCTTTTACATAAAGTGCCAGATTTAAGATCTCTATTTGAGGGTGATATTCGTTTATTGGAGCAGTTTAGATGATAGTTACAAGAAGTTGGTTAGAAGAGTATATTGATATAAGTGATATTACAGATGAACAGTTATGTAAAAGATTTAATGAGATTGGATTAGAGGTAGATTCATTTACTAAATATGAGATTGCTAAAAATGTTGTAGTTGGAAAGATAGTAAGTTGTGCTAAACATCCAGATGCTGATAAATTAAATGTTTGTCAAGTAGATGTTGGAGATGAGGTAGTTCAAATAGTTTGTGGAGCATCAAATGTTGTAGAGGCAGATTGGGTAGCTGTTGCAAAAATTGGAGCTGTATTGCCAGGTGATTTTAAGATAAAGAAGGCAAAGTTAAGAGGTGTTGAGAGTTTTGGAATGATATGCTCTAGTAGTGAGCTTGGTTTGCCAAAAATAGAAGATGGAATTATGGTTTTAGATGATAGTATTGGCAAATTAGAAGCTGGTAGGGAGTTAAATAGCTATAAAAAAGTATCTGATAGTGTAATTGAGATTGAACTTACAGCAAATAGAGGAGATTGTTTAAGTATTCATGGAGTTGCTAGAGATTTAAGTGCGGCATTTAAAAAAGATTTGATACATTTTGAGTTTGAACCAAAAAGAAGAACTCCTATTGGTGTAGCTAAAGAGCTAAGTGTAGTTGCAGATGAGATTCCAGCAAGATTAATATACTCAATTTGTACTATAGATAGCCTTTTAACTAATGCATTGCAAAGATTAAGATTAGCTTTTATTGGTGAGGAGCTAGAGTGTGAGATTGATAAGCTTTTAAAATATGCAATGCATGAGAGCGGTGTATTAAATAGAGCTTACGATTTTGAAGCTTTAGCAAATGATTCTAAAGTATCATTAGAGATAGTAAAAAAAGATAATTTAGTAGAGGTTGTCTCTAATAATGAAACAATCTCTATTGTAGGAGTAAGTCAAAATGAGAAGTACAAAGCTATAAATAGTTCTAAAAAGGTGCTTTTAGAGAGTAGTTATATTGAGCCAGAGTTTGTTGTAGAAGGGGTTTCAAGTAATAAGATTAAGAGTGATGATTTATACTATTATAGTTCAAGAGGCAGTGAGCCTAGCGTAATTTATGGTGTAAATGTATTACAAAAAGCTATATGTTTAAATGGCAAGGTTGAGTTTTCAAGTGGAGATGTTAAAGTTGGAGAGAAGATTGCTCCAAGAAAGTTGCCTTTGAGTATGCAGGATTTAATTGATATTATTGGTTTTGAGATTCCAAGGAGTGAGATTGCTAGTATATTATTACTGCTTGGCTATAGAATGAATAAGGTTGATGAGGATAGATTTAGTATAGAGGTTCCTCCATATGCTCATGATATTAAAAATACTCAAGATATTGCAGAAGAGATTTTAAGAATTTATGGAATAGATAATATAAAGGCAAAACCATCAATTATAGTTGAAAAAAGCAGAATAACACCAGCTTATCAAATGTTTAAAGCTTTAAGAGATTTAAGAGATAGAGCAGTTGGGGCTGGATATTTTGAAGCTTTAACTTACGCATTTGCAAATAGAGAGCTTTTAGAGAGATATGGTTTTGAAGTTTTAGAAGATGAGCTAGAGCTTTTAAATCCAATAGTTAATGAACTTAGCACTATGCGTACAACAATATTGGTAAATTTATTAGAGTCTGCTAGCAGAAATGTTAAATATGGTAAAAAAAGCATAATGCTTTTTGAGGAGGGAGTTGTTTTTAACTCTAAAAGAGAAGAGTTTAAAAAGGTAGCATTTTTAGCAAGTGGAGAGATACAAAGAGCAAGTATTACAAATAAGGCTAAAGCAAAAAAGGTAGATTTAGACTATTTTGTAAGAAGTTTAGGTGGAGTTATTGGAGAGTTTAGATTAGTAGAGACAAAAGCAAAGAATGCTCTTATGCATCCATATATTAGCGGAGAGGTTATTAAAGATGGCAAAAGTGTTGGATATTTAGCTAAACTTCATCCAAATGTGGCAAAAGATTTTGATTTAGATGAAACTTTTATTGCAGAGTTTGATTTAGAAGCAATTTTACCAAAACATATAAATGCAAATGAGTTATCTAACTATCAGGCTGTAACTAAAGATTTATCTGTTGTTGTAGATAAATCTTTAAGTTTTTATAATATTGCTAAAGTTCTACAAGAGTTTAAAGAAAAAGAGTCATTGCTTAAAGATTTTTATCCATTAGATATATATAGTGATGATAGTTTAAAAGATAAAAATAGTTTAACTATAAGATTTACAATTCAATCAGATAGCAAGACTCTTAGCGATAAAGAGATAGAAGATATTATGAGTTCTATCTTAAAGCTTTTAGAGAGCAATTTTAATGCGGAGCTAAGATGAAAATAGCAAAAATTAAAGCATTAAAAGGGAGCTTTGATTTAGAGTGCAAAGATATTGCGCCTGATAAATCTATATCGCATAGGTGCGCAATGTTCTCTTTGCTTAGTGATAAAACTTCTAAAATAAGAAATTTTTTAAGAGCTGAAGATACACTAAACTCTTTAAATATTGCAAGATTGCTTGGTGCAAAAGTAGAAGATAATAGAGAGTTTTTAGAGATAACTCCACCAAAAGAGCTAAAAGAGCCATTTGATATTTTAGATTGTGGAAATGCAGGAACTGGTATGAGGCTATATTGTGGGCTTTTAAGTGGAGTAGATGGAAGTTTTGTTTTAACAGGAGATAAATATTTAAGATCTCGTCCAATGGCTAGAGTTACAAAGCCTTTAAGAGAGATAGGGGCAAAAATAGACGGAAGAGAAGAGGGGAATAAAGCTCCTTTACATATTAGAGGAGGTAAGTTAAAGCCTTTTAAGTATAGCTCTCCTATAGATTCGGCTCAAGTTAAATCGGCTCTTATTTTAGCAGGCTTAAATGCGAGTAATAAGAGTTATTATAAAGAGAATCTATTAAGTAGAGACCATACAGAAAGAATGTTAAGAGGTATGGGGGCTAAAATTAAAGATATTGAGATAGAAGGAGAAAGATGGATAGAGATTACTCCTTTAAGTAAACCTTTAGAGCCTTTAGATATCAGTGTTCCTGCTGATCCTAGCAGTGGGTTTTTCTTTGCTGTTGCAGCTTCTATAGTTAAAGGAGCAAAGATTATTATTAAAGATGTAACTTTAAATCCTACAAGAGTGGAGGCTTATAGAGTTTTAAAAGATATGGGTGCTAGAGTTGAATTTATCTTAAAAGAGGATAAATATGAGCCAATAGGAGATATTTTAGTTGAAAATGTTGGTAGATTAAATGGTGTTGAGGTAAGTAAAAATATTGCTTGGCTTATAGATGAGCTTCCGGCTCTCTCTATTGCTATGGCTATGGCAAATGGGGTTAGTAGAGTTAAAAATGCAAAAGAGCTTAGAGTTAAAGAGAGTGATAGAATCAGTTCAGTTATTAATGGTTTAAAGAGTTGTGGTATTGAGTGTAAAGAGTTTGAAGATGGTTATGAGATTATTGGAGGCACAATAGAGAGCGCAACAATTAATAGCTTTGGGGACCATAGAATTGCTATGAGTTTTGCAATTGCAGGGCTAATAAGTGATATGGAAATTCAAGATACTGAGTGTATTGATACATCATTCCCTAACTTTTTTGAAATTTTAAATGAGATAACAGAGGTGAGAGTTGAAAATAGAGCTAGCTAGCAGTTATGGATTTTGTTATGGAGTAAAAAGAGCAATTAGTATTGCAGAAAACCATCCAGATAGTGTTACTTTTGGTCCATTAATTCATAATATTGACGAGATTAATAGATTGGCAGAAAAACATAATGTAGGATTGGTTGATAATATTGATGAAGCATTAAAGTATGATACTGTGATTATTAGAACTCATGGTATTACAAAAGATAGATTAAAAACTCTTAAAAAAGAGGGTAAAAAGATAATAAATGCAACTTGCCCTTATGTTACAACTCCTCAAAGTATTGTTGAGAATATGAGTAAAGAGGGATATACTATAGTTATTTTTGGAGATAAAAATCATCCAGAGATTCAAGGGGTAGCAAGTTACTCGTTAAATCCTGATAGAACATATATTATTCTTAGCGAAAAAGATATTGTAGGATTAGCTTTAGGAACAAAAGTAGCAATAGTCGCACAAACTACAAGAAAACCAGAGGCTTATCAAAAAATTATCTCATCATTAGTTGTGAGGGTTACTGAGCTTAGAGTATTTAATACAATTTGCAATGCGACTTTTGAAAATCAAGAAGCGGCGGCAAAACTTGCAAAAAGAGCGGATGTGATGATAATAATAGGTGGTAAAAACTCTTCAAATACAAAACAGCTTCACTCAATTTGTAAACAATATTTAGATGATTGCTATCATATTGAAAATGAAAGTGAACTAAAAAGAGAGTGGTTTAAAGATAAAAAGCTTTGTGGTATATCTGCTGGCGCTTCTACGCCTGATTGGATTATACAAAATGTTATTAATAAGATAAAAGAGTTAGCTAAATAGCCTATTTAGCTATTTAAATTTATTAATTTCCTTCTAAATTTTAATTTTTGCTTCATTTTAAATAAAAAATAGTATAATATTTGCCATATTTGGTAAAAGGGATAGGTTAATGAAGTTCGAAGATATCGAAATTGAAGATGTAGATTTTGAAGCAATGCTTGAAGAGTCTTTTAAAAAAGAAGATAGCGGAAGCGATTTTGTAGAGGGTGTTATTGTTAGAATTAGCGAAGAGGATAATCAAGCTATTATTGATATAGGTCGTAAAAATGAGGCTATTATATCGCTTGATCAGTTAAAAGATAGTGAAGGTAATATATCTTTTAAAGAGGGTGATAAGATTAATGTTGTTGTTACAGGCTATAAGGGTGAAAGGCCAATTGTATCTTATGAGTTGGCTCAAAAAAGAGCGGCAATGCAAGAGTTTATTGATGAGTATGATGAGTCACAAGAGTATATTGTAGAAGGAACAATTACAAAGAAAAATAAGGGTGGATTTATATTAGATTGTGATGGCTTAGAGTTTTTTATGCCAAGAACTCTATCTTATATAAGCAATAAAACAAATCCTATTGGTAAAAAGGTAAAAGCTCTTATTGTTAAGGTTGATAAAGAGAATGGTTCTGTAGTGGTTTCAAGAAAAGAGTTAATTGAAAGAGAAAAAGGTAAAGTTGAAGAGATTATCAAAACTTTATCTGAAGCTACAGAGCCAATAACAGGTACTGTAAAGAAGATTACAAGTTATGGTATGTTTGTAGATGTTGGTGGAATTGATGGGTTAGTGCATTATTCTGAAATTTCTCACAAAGGACCTGTTAATCCTGCTAAATATTATAGCGAGGGTGATGAAGTACAAGTTAAAATGATAGATTATGATAAGAAAAAGAGACACTTATCTCTATCTATTAAGGCAGTTACTCCAAACCCTTGGGATAAGATAGATGAGATTATTGAGGTTGGAGATACTATCGCTGTAACTGTTAGTAACATTGAGCCATATGGTGTATTTGTAGATTTGGGTGAAGATTTAGAGGCATTTTTGCATGTGTCTGAAATTTCATGGGATAAAAATGTTAAACATCCTAAAGATTATCTAAAAGTTGGTGATGAGATAAATGTTGAAATAATTGAAATTGATAAAGAGAATCAAAGATTAAGAGTAAGTCTTAAAAAGCTTCTTCCAAAACCTATTGAGACATTTAAGTCTAAACACAATATTGGTGATGTAATTAAAGGAAGTGTTACTTCAGTTACTGATTTTGGAGCATTTATTAAAGTTGGTGAAGTAGAAGGATTGCTTCATAATCAAGAGTGTTCATGGGATAAAGGTGTTAAGTGTAATGATATCTTAAAAGTTGGAGATGAAGTAGAGGTTAAAATTATAGATATTGATACCCAAAACTCAAAAGTATCTTTAAGCAAAAAGGCTTTAGAGGAGTCTCCTGCACAAAAGTTTGCTTCTAAACATAAAGTAGGTGATATTGTTGAGGGTGTTGTTAAAGATAAAAAAGATTTTGGTATCTTTATAACTTTACAAGAGGGTGTAGATGCTTTAATTAGAAGTGAAGATTTATATCCTTTAAAGGCTGAAGAGATTGAAAAAGGTCAAACTATTCAAGCTGTATTAGTATTTATTGATGCTAAGAAAGATAGAATTAGAGCATCAGTTAAGAGATTAGAGAGACAAAAAGAGAGAGATGCTCTAAAGCAATATAGCGATGATAGCTCTATTAACTCTCTTGGTGAGTTAATAAAAAAATAGTTTGAGGTTTGGAAAATAGATGAGTAAATATAAGATAGTAGTATGTGATCATATTCATCAAAGTGGTTTAGATATTCTTAAAAATACTAAAGATATTGAGTATATTAATGCGGCAGATGAACCAAAAGATAAACTAGTAAAAGAGATAATTACAGATGCTGATGTAATAATTACTAGAAGTTCAACAGATGTAGATGAGTTTCTTTTGACTCATGCTAAAAGTTTAAAAGCAATTGTAAGAGCTGGTGTTGGGGTCGATAATGTAGATATTGATGGCTGTTCTAAAAGAGGAATAGTTGTTATGAATGTTCCAACAGCTAATACAATTGCGGCTGTTGAACTTACTATGACACATATGTTATCTTGTGTGCGTCAATTTCCATATGCACACAATAATTTAAAACAAGATAGAATATGGAGACGCCAAGATTGGTATGGAATTGAGCTTAAAGATAAAAAGCTAGGAATTATAGGCTTTGGTAATATAGGAAGCCGTGTTGGAGTAAGAGCAAAAGCTTTTGAGATGGATGTAATTACTTATGACCCCTATATAGACCCTAGCAAAGCAACTGATTTAGATATTAAATATACAACAAATTTCGATGATATTTTAGAGTGTGATATTATCACTATCCATACACCTAAAACTGAAGAGACAATTAATATGATTGGCAAAGAAGAGATTGCCAAAATGAAAGATGGTGTTGTACTTATTAACTGTGCTAGAGGCGGTTTATATAATGAAGAGGCTCTAATTGAGGGCTTAAAGAGTGGTAAAATTTATATGGCT